>NZ_DAMALV010000001.1:0-157954 GCF_032069585.1 Moraxella sp. CTOTU48268 | reverse complement strand
TTTTGGTTAAACCTCAAAATACGCCAAAAAATATTAATGTAAATTGTAACATCAATCATTAAAATTTTGGCAGTTGATAGATTTTAAAACACATTTTTAATCATTCAACCATACAACAGTGTAACAATAAAGCCGTGTTCTGTTATTAATGGCGATAAGATTTAAAAATTCAATTTATTGGGCAAATTATTTGTTAATGAATCCTGTACCCAGTGGAGTTTATATAACCCAGCCTCTATCTGCCAAAATGCGTTTGATTTGGGCATAAATCACTGGCGCACTGATGAGTCCCGCCAACCCAAACGTCGCTTCAAGGACCAAAATAAATAACAACAATTCCCAAGCAGACGCTCGGATTTTGTGACCAATGATTTGCGCATTTAAAAAGTATTCAAGTTTATGAATGCTCACCAACCACACCAGCGATAAAATGCTGATGCCAAGCCCGTGAGTCAGGCTAAGCAAGACGATAACAATGTTTGAGACCAAATTACCAACGACAGGAAATAGTCCTGCGCAAAAGGTGATAAGCACAACGGTCCAAGCCATCGGTAGCGGATGACCGAGTAGCGGTAATATCCCTAGCAAAAACACCGAGGTTAAGATGGTATTGATACTAGAGATTTTGACTTGCGCAAAAAATACATCATTAAACCCCATGATAAGTTCATCAAATTTTTGGCGCAAATGTTGGGTAAATGGGGTTTTATGCGCTGCGCTATTCACAGGTACCTGCAGGGCCACAATACAACCAATCACGACACCGGCTAGCACATAACCAAGCCCGCGTAACGTATGGATACCCACTAGCTGTAGTTGTGGCGCATGACTTTTGATAGTGCTCATGAGCATAGCTTGAAATGAACTAACTGAAATGGGTAGATGCTGAGAGATACTTGGAGGTAGTAGGGTATGAAGCTGGTCAAATATATCCAATATCTGTCGAATAAGCTTGTTGAAGACCTCAACACTGGTTTTATCAGCAATCCAATCGCCAAATACATACACAGTAAGTGAAATCAAAGTCGCCAAAACAGCAATAGCAAACCATTCTGCAACTTTACCCATACGCTGCTGACGCGAGGCGCTATGCATATAGGCAATGACATGCCGATGAATCCAGCCGGCAATACCGCGAATCAGCGCATAAGTAATTAAGGTAGCAAAAAGCACTAAAGTAAGGTGGAGCAATAGCACAGGCAGCCAGACAACAATCACACTGCTAATCGCTAACAAAAAACTTTTCATATCTGACCACTGTAACCGATCATTGGTCAAAAAAGGATCGCCCAAATGAGCACTGGTCGAAGTATTGTTTTTATTGTTGAGTGCCGGTTCAGGATTGTTGCCAAGGGGTTCAGCGGTCATAAATAACATCTTAACAAGATAAAAAAAGATGAGATAAAACTAACACAATTTTAGTGATTAAAGTATTAGATTTATGACAAAATTTTGTCAAAATCGCGCGCGCGATGCGCAATAATAACCCGTGAAAATCGCAATCAAACGTAAAATCGGCTACAATATGCCATCTTTTTTATTCTTTCTTTTATCGGTTATCAAGCCTCGCTACTTTTAAGTCAAACACTATGTCACTACATTCTGAAATCGCCAAACGCCGCACTTTTGCTATCATCTCGCACCCCGATGCCGGTAAAACCACCATGACCGAAAAATTACTGCTGTGGGGGCAAGCAATTCAGCGCGCAGGTGAAGTCAAATCACGCAAAACCGACAAACACGCGACATCTGACTGGATGAGCATGGAGCAAGAGCGTGGTATCTCGATTACCACTTCTGTGATGCAGTTTCCCTATGCCGACAACATGGTCAATCTGCTAGACACCCCAGGTCACGCCGACTTTTCAGAAGATACCTATCGTACCTTAACCGCAGTAGACAGCGCACTGATGGTGATTGATGGGGCAAAAGGGGTCGAAGAACGAACCATCAAGCTGATGGAAGTATGTCGGATGCGTGACACGCCGATTATCTCATTTGTTAACAAGCTTGACCGCGAAATCCGTGACCCGTTATCACTGCTTGATGAAATTGAAAACGTCCTCAAAATCCAATGTGTGCCGATGACGTGGCCGATTGGTACAGGTCAGCATTTTGTTGGGGTGTACAACATCAGCGAGGATAAAACCTACTTTTATCAAAAAGGTCATGGTACTGAGATTGTCGAGATTGAGAGCCGTGACGGCTATGACTATCCAGATGTCCGCGAGAGAATCGGTGAAATTGCCTTCCGTGAATTTGAAGAAAGCCTAGAGCTTGCAAAAATGGCACATGAAGATTGGGATGTCGATGAATTTTTGACCGGTAAACAAACGCCTGTGCTGTTTGGTACGGCATTGGGTAACTTCGGGATTAACATGGTGCTTGATGTACTGACCCAATACGCCCCAGCGCCTAAAGACCATGACACAGTCGAACGCACCGTCAAAGCCGATGAAGAAAAATTCTCGGGCTTTGTCTTTAAAATTCAAGCCAACATGGATCCAAAACACCGTGACCGTATTGCCTTTATGCGAGTGTGTTCAGGCAAGTACGAAAAAGGCATGAAAATGAAGCATGTGCGCTTGGGCAAAGAAGTACGCATTTCAGATGCCTTGACCTTTTTGGCAGGTGACCGAGAAGCGCTGGAAGAAGCATATTCGGGCGATATCATCGGCTTACATAATCATGGCACCATCCAAATTGGCGATAGCTTTACCGAAGGCGAAACTTTAAACTTCACAGGCATTCCCCACTTTGCGCCAGAATTGTTTCGCCGTGTGGTACTCAAAGACCCACTAAAATCCAAGCAACTGCAAAAAGGCCTACAGCAGCTATCAGAAGAAGGTGCCACCCAAGTATTTATGCCGCAAATCAACAATGATTTGATTTTGGGCGCGGTAGGGGTGCTACAGTTTGAAGTGGTCGCGCATCGCCTGCTTGAAGAATATAAAGTGCAATGTACCTTTGAGCCTGTGTCGATTGCGACGGTGCGCTGGGTGCATTGTGATGACAAAGTGGCGTTTGAGAAGTTTAAGAAAAAAGCCCACGACCAGTTATCTGTTGATGGCGGTGGGTATTTGACCTATCTTGCCCCAAGCCGGGTTAATCTTAAATTGATGGAAGAACGTTATCCAGAAATTACCTTTAGCGCCACCCGTGAGCATTGATAAATTGATACAGTCATCACCATAACCGCAGAGAAGCTGACAAACCCTGTCAGCTTTTTTTTAACCTTAAAAGGATTTTACCCAATTTACCAAACGATAACCCAATGAGGGCAAATAATAAATATTGGTAACCTAATTACTTTAGTAAAACGCTTAAGTTTTGGCTACAATAAATCCATTAGCGATAATTATTAATTTAAAATTTTAACAACTACAACAAAAGTGAGGATACTATGCAATTTCCTAATGGTGTAAACAAATCAAACCTTATTAAACTTGGCGTACTCGGTGCCGCTTACTATATGTTAAAAGGTCGTAACAAAACCCAGCCGACCATTGAAAACAAAGCAAATAATCCAGCACCGGTTGATAATGAACCTGCTGACAATGCTGCGGCAAATTCAAATGGCAAGAAACCTGCCAAAACTACGGCATTTACCATGGGTAAAGAGCTAGCTGCTAAAGTATTAGGTAAAAAATTCTAATAGTTATCGAATACTTATCGAATTACGTTATTATATAACAGCTATTTACTATAACGGCATTTGAAAAAAGCCCATTAGTCCACCATTAAACGGGTATCGACTGATGGGTTTTTTTATGGCAATACTGTTAAAAGCTAAGGTTTAAAAACTAAGGCAGGGAAAGGAAAGGTATGAGAATGTCGAGGGTAATTAAACTAGGGGTTGCTGCCACAGCTTTATTGCTGCTACCTAGACGTAGTAGACCACGGGCTGATAAAGTTACCAAGTCGCCTAAAAGTCTATCCGCTAAAAACACAGTTGAGCCGCCTATCAATAAAAATACTGAGCAGGATAACCATAACTAAAACAATGGCTAAAGTTTTTATGTAAACCTATGGGTAGATAACAAATAAAGGATAAATAGATGACGTGCGTGGGCTGCACCGCAATTGACGGTGCCTTACAGCGAGCTAAAAGGCATTGTCAAACCACAGTATTTGAAATGATATGACATGAAAAATGACACGGCTTGCTCGTTTGATTTGCCATTACCATTACCATTACCATTAATTGATACGCACACCCATTTTGATGTGGGTAGCTTCGATCATGACCGCGAAATGCAATCCCAGTTAGCATGGGATAACGGCGTTCGTCATCTGGTTTTGATAGGTTTCTTAGCAAAGTATTTTGCACAAATGGTGGCGTGTCAACAGCAAATGCAAGGCTATGGGCAGCAAGGCAAAGCCACACCTTTGGCACATTTAGCCTTTGGCTTGCATCCTTTTTATATTACTGAGCATAAAGACAGCGATTTGCAGCGGCTAGAGCAGTTTATTCAGCAATATTCACCCATCGCGATTGGGGAAATCGGGCTTGATACCTTTACTGCGCCGATGAAAACTGCAGAGAACTATACTCGCCAGCAGGATTTTTTTGGTCAGCAACTTGAATTGGCAAAGCAGTACCAACTGCCTGCGCTGCTACATATTCGCCGCGCGCATGGCGATGTGATTAAGATGTTAAAAGCACAAAAATTTACCCAAGGTGGGATTGCCCATAGTTTTAGTGGCGGTATCCAAGAAGCCAAAGCGTTGGTCAATCTGGGCTTTAAAATCGGCATCACCGGGCAAGTGACCAATCCAAATGCCAAAAAACTGCGCCACACCCTTACAGAGCTTGTCAAAACTGTCGGACTTGATGCTATTGTGATTGAGACGGACTGCCCAGACTTTACGCCGCTGCCCTGTCATGGGACGCACGGTAGGCGTAATGTACCTGCCAATCTGCCGTACGTGTTGACAGCGTTATCAGACTTATTAAAAAAAGATCAATCCCGGCTTGCCGAACAGTTGTGGCAAAATAGCTGCGCTGCACTACAAGTCAGCTGGGAGTATCCTATCCCAAACAAATTGAACATAAAACCTGACCAAGATTAAGATAAACCATGACAATGACAGCTGATATGATGCCTGATGTGACATTAATTGACACCCAATACCAACGCCGTTTTGCTGGCACCCAAAAGCTGTATGGTGCCGCGCAATTTAGTAAGTTTGAGAATCTGCATGCGTATGTGGTGGGCGTGGGCGGGGTGGGCTCATGGGCAGCTGAGGGACTGGCTCGTACAGGTGTGGGCGAGATGACATTAATTGACATGGATGTGCTAGTAGCTTCCAATGTCAATCGACAATTACCCGCTACCGATAGCAATTTTGGTAAAAGCAAAATTGAAGCCATGGCCGCACGTATCAAAGAAATCAATCCCCACATCAAATTACATTTGATTGACGATTTTTTGAGCAAAGATAACGTACAATTATTAATGCCTAATCGTGCTTTGCAATCACAGCTTAAACAGTCAGGTAAACAGCTTGTGGTGTTAGACTGTGTCGATGATATGAATGCCAAGCTTGCGCTTGCCCTGCATTGCCGATTCAATAAATTAAAGTTAATTATGGCGGGCGGGGCAGGTGGCAAGACGGATCCGACCCAAATTCAAGTGGCAGATCTTAAGGATACTTACCAAGATCCGCTACTGGCTAAAGTCAGACAGCGACTTCGCCAAGATTATGGTATCAATCGTGCGATGAAAGAAAAGTTCGGCATTCGTTGTGTATTCTCATCACAGCCACCGATTGTTGATAAGTCCTGTCAAACAGGTGGTTTGCATTGTGGCGGTTATGGGTCAGCCGTTGCCGTGACCTCAGTGGTGGGGATGATGTTGGTGGCTGAAGCGTTAAAATAACCTCAGTTTTTGAATTTTATCACGTAGTAGGAAGCTGTTAATGAGATGATATCATATCCTATAGCAAGCAATGAAAAACAGCGTCTAGCGGTATTGGATGAGTACCATATTATCCAAACAAATACAGAAGCCGAATTTGAGCGTATTAGCGCATTGGCTAAGGCGTTTTTTGGTACTAAGATTGTCGCTATTACTTTTTTGGATGCTGATATCCAGTTTTTTAAGTCAAGAATTGGTCTAAAAGAACCTTCAACCAGCCGTGATGTTGCTTTTTGCAATTACACTATTACACAAAATGACACCTTTGTCACGCTCGATACTCACCAAGATACGCGATTTAAAAACAATCCTTTGGTTACCGGTTACCCTTATATTCGGTTTTATGCTGGCGCACCCATCATAGTTCACGATAGTCAAGGTAGGGAATTTGCTTTGGGCGCGCTGTGTGTGATTGACGACCAGCCGCATCAAGATTTTGATGCCAATCAACAACGCGTGCTAGCAGATTTGGCAGCGATGGTGAGTGATACCTTAAAATTACGTCAGCAGCGTTACCAAGCTGAGCGTGCTGATGAGGTGAAGACCGCATTTTTGGCTAATATGAGCCATGAAATTCGCACGCCGATGAATGGTATCATGGGCATACTTGAATTACTTGAGCAGACACCGCTCGATACGCAGCAGCAACACTATATCAAATCGATTAAAACATCCAATGAGCATCTGCTTACCATCGTCAATGATATTTTGGATTTATCCAAAGTAGAATCAGGTAAGATACGTTTTGAGAGTATTCCGGTTGATTTAGCACAGCTATGCCAAGACGTGTATCAATGCTTTTTAGCCACTGCAAAAGACAACAGCGTGGAGCTAGTCTTCGATTACTCTGACAACTTGCCCAAATATGTCAACACTGATCCTGTGCGGGTGCGACAGATTTTAATCAATCTAGTCAATAACGCCATCAAATTTACCCCAAAACTGGGTAAAGTGACCATGCAAGCCATGAAGGGCTGTGATAAGCACCAAATCAAATTCAATGTGATTGATACAGGTGTTGGTATCAAGCCTAAATCATTGGCAGTGATTTTTGATGCGTATAATCAAGCCGATAAGTTTACCCATCGTGTATATGGTGGTACAGGGCTAGGGCTATCTGTGTGCAAAGCGCTGGCAGAAGGGATGGGTGGTACGATTAAGGTAACCAGTGAAAAAAATAAAGGCGCAACCTTTACCCTAACTTTACCAATGATAGCAACCGATGAAATCAGCTATCAGCAGTGGCACCAACGTCATGATGAAACCACAATACAACCGCTAGAACGTCTGCCTGCCCATGTTCTGCTAGCAGAAGACAATGAGCTAAATGCCATGGTCGCGGTCAAAAGCCTAAAAAAATATGGCTATGAAGTCACCCGAGCCAAAGATGGGCTTGAAGCCGTCAATTTTTATAAAGCTGACCCTAGCAAATATCATATCATTTTGATGGATCATCAAATGCCCATCATGGATGGGGTGGAAGCTACCAAGATGCTCAAGCAATCGTACAATGAGTTGCCGCCTATCATTGCGGTGACAGCACACGCCATGCATGGGGACAAAGAAGTATATCTTAAAGCGGGTATGCAAGATTACTGTACCAAGCCCTATAAGCCTGAAGCACTCGATGTGATGATTCAGCGCTGGCTGCATCATGTCGCCAACACGGTTTAAGAGATATTAATCAAAAAATTTGCTTGCATTTGCGCAAACAATTGCTTACGGTAAAACCCTACCACAGTTTGTGGTAGGGTTTTCTTTTTGTTGAAGTATTTTTGCTTGGTCATGGCTAAAAATGGCTTTGGCGACAGTGTTTTATAGAATTAAGAGCTAAAAAAACGCCTATGGGAAATTTTATTTTTTTACAAATTTTGGCAGCCGTCTGTGCCTTGTCCATCATTACCACGCTATTTAACAAGCGGATTTTGGACTTTCCACAAGCCATTGGGGTGCCCATTGTGTCGGCGGTACTGGTTTTTATTTTGCAGTGGAGTGCAAGCCTGCTCAATGGCAACGAGTTTATTACCATCAATATCACCAGTATCCAAAATGCGGTGCGTGATATTGATTTTTACGATTTTCTAATCAATGGGGTGATTTGTTTTATTTTGACGGCATCGGCGCTGACGTTTAAGGTGTCCGATCTCAAAAACTATTGGAAACCGATTGGGATTTTGGCAAGTATCGCATTGGCACTGTGTGCGCTGTTTTTTGCAAGCCTTATGTTTGGCTTTCAGTGGCTTATAGGGGCAAGTATTCCGTTTGCGGTGTTGTTGTTACTGGGTGCAGCACTGGGCGCGACTGACCCAATTGGCATCAAAGGCGTGCTTAGCTCTATCAAAGCGCCGCGCCATTTGATGATTAAGCTAGAAGGTGAGTCGCTGTTCAATGATGCAGTGTGTATTGCGCTATTTATGACTATTTTGCATGGTCTGCAAGGTAATGGCTTTAGCATCGTGACCACAGTAGAAGTATTGTTGTATGAAATCGTAGTTGCAGGGATTATTGGTTGGTTTTTTGGGCAGATGACGCTGCGGATTTTAAGCGGTAAACACGAGATGGAGTCACTGATTTTGACTACGGCATTTTTGGCGTGTGGGTCGTATTTGGTGGCATTGTATGCGCATGCTTCCGCGCCGATTGCTTGTGTGGTCGGTGGCTTGATTGTTGGTAACCGTTGGCACCAGATTTTAGACGAAGGGGAAATCACCTATGTGAATCACTTTTGGCACGCCATTGAGGGGATTATCAATTCATTCTTATTCACCCTTATCGGTCTGGAGCTATTTATTTTAGAGCTGAATACCTCGTTGATTTTGGGCGGTGTGGTGGCATTTATTTGTCTGCATTTATCCCGTTTTTTGGCAAATTTTGCGTCATTTAGCCTATTATCCGATGTTCGAAAAACCAGTTATAACGGCAGTTTGACGATTTTATCGTGGGGCGGGGTACGCGGGGCGATTTCTTTGGCGTTGATTTTATCGGTTTCTAACGTGCCTGAATTGCAGCCTTATAGCAGCTTTTTGGTGGGTTATACCTTTATCGTGGTATTGATGTCGGGCGTGGTATGTGGTCTTGGGCTACCTGCAGTGATGAATGCGTTTTATCATAACCCCAACGAACCCACGACAGGTTTTGCGGGTTGGTATCAAAGGCTAGTTAAACGCTTTAATCGCAAAGGCTACCAGTATGTGCTCAGCGAGGATGAGCAGGGCAATGAAGTCATTACCCGTTACCAGCCGCCGCCTGTGGTGATTCAAGAGACGCCTAGTAGTGTCGGTATGGCATTGCCACTGCCAAAAGTGATTGATAAAGATGGGCATGATGAATTGGCCCATCCCAATGGTTTTTAACTGTTGCTACCACAAAAAAAGACCTAGCCAATCGCTAGGTCTTTTTTTATAGCATTAGATGATTAGATAGCTGCGCGCAAAATCCGCTCAGACACTGCCAAATCATTGCTACGATGTTCACCCAGTTTGACCATATTATGTTCTTCTAATTGGCTTAAAATTGGCGCGATTGCAGACGCATCAAGGTCGGCATCTGACAATCTCACCGGTAAGCCAAGCTCGCGGAAAAAGTTTTCGGTGTTAACAATCGCTTGCTCGATTTTATCCTCATCGCTACCTTCAGTGAGATGCCAAACGTTTTTGGCGTACTGTAGCAACTTGTCTTTTTTGCTATCTTTGAGCTCACGCATCACTCCAGGCAACACAATGGTCAAGGTGCGGGCGTGGTCAATGCCGTGTAGGGACGTGAGTTCATGCCCAATCATATGGGTGGTCCAGTCTTGTGGTACGCCAGTGCCAATGAGACCATTGAGTGCCATTGTCGCTGTCCACATGATGTTCTTACGCGTTTCCATGTCGTTAGGGTTGGCTTTGACGGCACGGCCTTCTTCAATCAAGATTTTGAGCAGACTTTCAGAGAAACTATCTTGGACTTTGGCATTGACTGGGTAAGTAAGATACTGCTCCATCACATGCACAAACGCATCGCCTACACCATTCATCACTTGACGCTCAGGTAGCGTTAAGGTTTTGGCAGGGTCAAGAATCGAAAACTGCGGGAATACTAGCGGGTTACCAAAAGGCAATTTGGCATGACGCTCACTATGATTGATAACGCCGCCTGAATTCATCTCTGAACCTGTTGCAGGAATAGTCAATACAGTACCGAGCGGTAGCGCATTTTGAATATCACGGGTATATCCTTTTAATGCTTCCCACGCTTTTTCATGGTCTTTGTCGTCATCTAAGGTGGCAGTCAATGCAACAAATTTGGTGCCATCAAGTACTGAACCACCACCGACAGCGAGCAAAAAATCAATGTTGTTGGCATGTACCATATCGACGGCTTTCATCAAGGTATTAAATTCTGGATTTGGCTCAATACCGCCAAATTCAAAGATTTCACGCTGTTTACCTTGTAGCGCGGTTTTCACCTCATCGAGTGTGCCGGTTTTTTTGGCAGAGCTACCACCATAGGTGATAAGTACGCGGGCATTATCAGGGACAAGATTGGCGAGTTCTTTGATTTGACCTTCGCCAAATACGATACGCACAGGGTTGTAATATTGGAAATTATTCATGCCGATCCTTAAGAATTTGTTATTGTTAATACATTGCCACTTGTAAAAATGCACCATGGCACTTATTAAGTAAACGTTACGCTCAAACACAGCGCTATCATAGAATAAAATACTGAAAGCAATTGCAATAATTTGTCTAAAACTCGCAACAGCTTTTTAAAAACAAATGTGTTTTAGAAACAGATGCTTGCTAAAACGTAGTCTTTGCTCAAGCTTCTAACAGCAGATTAACCTGTGAAAATTACGCTGTGACGAAGTTTGATAGCAACGTATATAAGTCTAAAATCCTTATAAACAAGGATGCTGCAACAATTTTTTTATCAAGTTTGTTATGACTTGAAGCTAGCAGCGTCCAATAACTCAACGAAAGATGAATCAACCATCCCGAGGAATGTATGTCTTACTCCGCTCTTTTATCACCGATTAACGTAGGCGCGATGCGCTTGCCAAACCGCGTCTTTATGGCGCCATTGACCCGTCTGCGTAGTGCTGATTTGCCAAATGGAACAAAAAATATTGGTGGCTTGCCAACGCCACTCATGGCAACCTATTATACCCAGCGCGCTAGCAGTGGTTTGATTATCACGGAAGCCACGGATATCGCAGCCGATGCCAAAGGCTACGCAGGTGCGCCCGGTGTTTTTAGTGACGCACAAATTGCAGGCTGGAAAATGATTGCTGATAGCGTACACCAAGCAGGCGGTCATATCGCTATGCAGCTATGGCACACAGGGGTAGTATCGCATTATAGCTTGCGCCCACAAGGTCAGCCGCCTGTATCAGCATCAACCGTGGATTTGGGTGATGCGGTACGCACTTCGTTAAGAGATGACGAAGGCAAAGTATACCGTGTGACTGCCACGCCAGCGCGTGAGATGACCACCGCAGAAATCAAACAAACCGTCGATGATTTTGCCAGCGCCGCGCGTAATGCGATTGAAGCGGGCATGGATGTTATTGAAATCCACGGTGCACACGGCTATTTGATTCATCAATTCTTGTATGAGAGTGTTAACCAACGCAGCGATGAATACGGTGGTAGCTTAGAGAACCGTATGCGCTTTTTGAAAGAAATTCTAACCGCAGTCACTAGCGCGATTGGCAGTGACAAAGTGGGTATCCGTATCTCGCCACTGGGTCAATTCAATGGTGTGGATGCCGGTAGCGAAGACGATGCATTAGCAATCATCAAACTGATTGATAGCTTTAACCTAGCCTATTTACATATTTCTGAGCCAGACTGGGCAGGTGGAAAACCCTTTACCGCAGAATTCCGTCGCCAAATTCGTGATGCTTATCACGGCGTGCTTATCGGTGCTGGCGGCTATACCGCAGAAAAAGCAGACACGCTAATTCGTGATGGCTTAATTGATGCGGTCGCTTTTGGTCGCAGCTATATCGCAAATCCAGATTTGGTTGAGCGTTTTCACCAAAATGCGCCGCTTAATCAACCAAACCCAGCCACTTTTTATGGTGGCGACCAAGAAGGCTATACCGATTATCCTGCGTTAGCCCAATAATCCTACTAGCGAAAATAATCGTATTAGCGAATATGAAAACCCCGATTGTGTGATGACATGAGCGGGGTTTTTATTGTGCCGATAAAACAAACAAATGTTTTTTACTAAACTTATCATGAAAGTGACTAGAAAATCTGCTAATAATAATCAAGCGGCAATAGGAAATTGTCATATTAAAAAATAGTCAACCAAAGACAAGGAGAATAAGATGAAAAGACGTTTTACAGCCCCCTTATTTGGAGCTATAGCCATGCTATCGGTAGCGGCAACCACCCAAACTGCCACTGCCGCGACAGCTACCAAAATTATTTTTCCAAAGGGTAGCTACTGCGCCAGTTATTCAGGCGATTTTAGCAAAACTAAAACTTATAGCCTGTATCTGCTAAAAAATCAAGATTTTGAAGTGAAAGCCGCCAATATGGAAGACGGTATCCACATTAGAGATGCACGGGGTGTGCTGCGAGGTCAATGGATTGACGACAACACCTATCGTATTCACACGCGCATGAAAGGTCTGCATTATGTGACAGTACGCAGTCCGTATGGCGACCAACAAGTTGAGTTTTGCGCGTATTGATTTAATAAGGGTTGTGGGTTGTGCTATTAGCCAAAACTTGAAAATACCACCATTAACACCGGTGAGATGATATTGACCAAAAATCCAAAGCTCATGGCAAGCGGTACCACTTCATTTCCCCCTGAGCTTTGGATGACCGGCAAGGTAAAATCCATGGTGGTCACCCCGCCCAAACCCACCGCCGTGGTTGGGTATTTGCGAATCAGCATAGGGATAAACAGTAGCGCCGTGAACTCACGTAACAAATCATTGAGCAATGCCACACTCCCCCAAACGGCGCCATACGCATCAGTCATGATAATCCCCGACAACGAATACCAGCCGTAGCCAGAAGATAGTGCTAAGCCTTGGGTGAAGGTCACATCAGGCATTATCAGTGCGTACAGTAAACCACCGACTGCCACACTCAGACAAAAAATCACACAGGCTTGTACGCCGCGTTTGTTGACCAATACCTGCCGTAACGTCATTCCTGAATGCGACAACTGAAAACCCACCAATAAAATCAGCAAAATCAACAAGCCCTTGATGATGCCATCAATCGGCAAATCCGTTATTGGCATCAATTTGCCCAGTACAAAACCCAACACCACACAGCACAACTGAACGAGGCTTCCGGTGATGCTAAAACCTGCTTGACTATGCTCATGGGGAAGGGCTCGTTGCCAAGGATGCAGCCTGTCAAATATCAGCAAACTGATAAAACCTGCACCTAGGGTACAAATCGCCAATACCGCCACATTGGTGCCAATAAACCCAATCTGCGCGCCTAAGTCAGGAATCTGCGACAACGAAAGACCAATAAAGGTTAAAATCACAAACACCAAGTTGGTCAGTAGCTTGTCTACCAGCGGCATGAATCGTTGCGGTAATGGCAGCAAAAACCCGACCACCAATGGGGTAAGAATCAGAACAAGGGTGATAAAGTTTTCTAACATGCCGCGACGCTTCCAGACAGGGTTTAAACACAGGCTAATCGCAATATTTTGCAGTTAGCGCTTGGTTTAAAAAATTAAAAGTGGCTATTGTACCCATAAATGCATCAAGTTGGCGAATATTTGCCATAATGCGTGATTTAAGCGTGCAATCAATTGCTTAGTAACACATTTGTAGTATGATTGAACAAATAGTTGTGTAAGATAGTCACATCCAATCATCTTATGCGTTAGATGACTCCATAAAACGTTAATTTTTTCAATTTGTAGGATTGTTATGAGACATTTTTATTTTGATATTGTCTTTACCACGATTGCATTGGCAATTGCAGCGTGGTGGGGTTTTTCGCATGGTGGTGTCAGTGCCATGCTTTCAGCGTTATTTATCACCTTGATTCTGGCAGTGATGGAAATCTCGCTGTCGTTTGACAATGCCGTGGTTAATGCCTCGGTACTCAAAACGTGGGATAAGTTTTGGAAAATGATTTTCTTGACTGTGGGTATACTCATCGCGGTATTTGGTATGCGTCTGGTATTCCCGATTGTCATCGTCGCAGTGACTGCCGATATGGGCATGATGGATGTCATCAACATGGCGCTTAACAGCCCGAAAGAATACTCTGCCAAACTGATGGAGCATCATGCAGAGATTGCCGCATTTGGTGGGATGTTCTTGTTGCTCGTCTTTTTAAACTTCATCTTTGATGAAAAAGAAGTGATGTGGTTTGAATGGCTAGAGCGTAAATTGGCACGATTTGGCAAGGTCGATGCCATGAGCGTGTTTGTGGCATTGGTACTATTAATGACCGCCTTATATTGGGTGGAAGACGCCAAAAAATCGGTGGTGTTAACCGCAGGGGTATTTGGTATTTTGATTTATCTAGCCACCAATGTGTTATCAAGCCTTTTAGAAGGGGCGGACGATGATGATGAATCAACCCCCAATGTGATTGAAGGCAAAGAAGTAGCGGGCGCGATTGCCAAAGGCGGTATCGCAGGTTTCTTGTATCTAGAAGTACTCGATGCATCGTTTAGTTTTGATGGGGTGATTGGTGCGTTTGCCATTACCAATGACGTGATTATCATCATGCTAGGCCTTGCCATTGGTGCGATGTTTGTGCGATCCATGACCATTTTCTTGGTAGAAAAAGGCACGCTTGATGAGTTTGTTTATCTAGAACATGGCGCGCATTATGCGATTGGTGCGTTGGCGGTCATCATGCTATTGGCAACCGTGCATATCGAAGTGCCAGAAATTGTGACGGGTTTGATTGGGATCGCCTTTATCGTATGGGCAGTGATTAACTCTATCAGCTACCGTAAGCGCGAAGAAGCCTTGGCGAAACACTAAAAAGAATGGGTCTCATGCCTAACAGTAAAGGCATTTAGGATGCTGGCCTGAGCTTAATATCCCTTAAGCTTTTGACACATAAATATAACAGCTTAATGTAGCCGAATGGTGGACAAATTCTATCACCAAAGGTATAGTTAAAACGTGGGTTTCGGCTCACGTTTGGTTTTTTTAGGCGATTTTTTACGGTGTTTGAGTCTTTTATTCTGGGCGTTTTTAGTCTGGGCGCACTTTTGGTCTAGGCACTTGTAGTCTGAGCGTGAAAGGCGCAGCGCATGACAACGGACATCGATTTTCTTATTTGATTTCAAAAATTTATTACAAAGGATAAAACAATGGCAATTAGCTTAACCAAAGGTGGTAATGTTAATTTATCAAAGGAAGCACCGAATTTAACCAACATGGCCGTTGGTCTTGGCTGGAACCCACGTGCCACTGACGGGCAAGCCTTTGACTTAGACGCGGTCGCGTTTTTGGTCAATGAATCGGGTAAAGTACGGGCCGATGCAGATTTTATTTTCTTTAACAACCTAAAATCATCTGATGGCTCGGTAGAGCATACGGGTGATAACCGCACCGGTGAAGGCGATGGCGATGATGAAGTCATCAAAGTAGATTTAACTAAAGTCCCAGCCGATGTAAGCAAAGTGGTATTTTGTGCGGTGATTTATGAAGGTCAAGCGCGTAACCAAAACTTTGGTCAAGTAGCAAACGCTTATATTCGTATCGTCAATACCCAAGGCGGCGCTGAAGTGGCTCGTTATGATTTGTCAGAAGACAGCAGCACTGAGACAGCGATGATTTTTGGTGAGCTTTATAAGAACAATGGCGAGTGGAAATTCCGCGCGGTTGGACAAGGTTTTGCTGGCGGTTTAGGGCCATTGGCTGCGTCATATGGCGTTGCTGTTTAGTTTTTTGGCTAAAATTTTTTAACATTTTTTTAACAATGGGGTGGCATCGGCTTGCCCCTTTTTTTCAGCATAACCATTTTTTCAGCCTAAGCGCTTTTTAAGCTTGAGCGTTTTTTTAAGCCTAAGCACTTTTTTCAGTGCAGCTGCTTTTATTATCATTTTTGCCACCTAGTCTATAAGGATACATTAACCTATGGCAGCGACGTTTAGTATGATTGGGACGATTGAGCCATTTTTGCATTGTAATCTCAAAAAAGGCGATTCGATTTATTGCGAATCCAATGCCATGGTCATGATGGAGTCAAATCTTGAGCTCAAAGGTCAAATGCGTGGCGGCGTCATGCAAGCTTTGATGCGCCGATTTGCCAATGACGAGTCGATTTTTCAACAGCAAATTGAAGCGGTCAATGGTGAGGGTGACTGCTTACTGGCGCCTACACTTGATGGCGATATGCAAATTTTGGACGTCGGCGCCAATCAGTATACCCTTAGTGACGGTGCCTTTGTGGCAGCCACCCATGGTGTTGATTTGCGTGCCAATATCCAGCGCAATTTAGGCGGCGCTGTATTTGGGGATACGGGTGGCTTTATGGTCATGCAAACGCAAGGTCAAGGTCAGCTCGTGGTATCGGGCTTTGGCTCTTTGTTTGAGATTGATGTCACGCCTGATAAAGATGTAATTATTGATAATGGTCACGTGGTATGCTGGGATAGCCGACTGCAATATAGCCTGTCAATGGCAACGAGCCAGAAAAAAGGCTTTTTGGGCAATATCATCAATTCAGTCACGAGCGGCGAAGGCATGGTGCTAAAGTTCTCAGGTCAAGGCAAAGTAGTGATTTGCTCGCGTAACCGTGATACTTATCAAGGCTGGATTCAAAGTTTACTGGGGTCAAACTCAGGCGGACGCGGTGGCAATGAAGGTATTTTAGGCGGTTTTTTATAGTCAGTTTCTGCCAAGCCTTTATGAACCGCTTAAAACATAGCTAAATAGAATAGTAAAAAATATAGTAGAAAATAAGGAAACCAACATGGCAGTGAATTTATCGAAAGGTCAAAAAATCTCGTTAGAAAAAGAAGCAGGTGGCGCACTCAGCCAAATCAAAATGGGTCTGGGTTGGGATGTCGGTGCTGCGCCGCAAAAATCAGGTGGATTTTTGGGTGGCTTGTTTGGCGGTGGCGGCAGCGCAGGCGGCAGCATTGACTTGGATGCGTCGTGTATCATGCTTGATGCCAACAAACAAATGGTGGATGCGATTTGGTTTGGACAATTGCAGTCAAAAGACAGTAGCATACAACACACAGGCGACAACCGCACCGGTGCTGGCGAGGGCGACGACGAAGTGATTAATGTCAATTTATCTCGTATCCCTGACCATGTGCAAGCCTTGGTTTTTACTGTCAATAGCTTTACAGGTCAAACTTTTGCCACGGTCAATAATGCGTTTTGTCGTTTGGTGAATGCCAGCAATAACAGTGAAGTTGCCCGTTATGATTTGTCAGCCCAAGGCAGTCATACCGCGCTGATTTTGGCAAAAATTTATCGCCATAACGGTGAGTGGAAAATGCATGCCATTGGTGAAACCGCGTCAGGTCGTACCTTTCATGATTTGATGCCTGCGATTTTACCGCACGTGTAACCGCGCTTTTTAATCTGAAGCCATAAAAAAAGCCCTGTGACATACAGGGTTTTTTATTTTGATAGCTATTTTTGACAAGTTTGTGTGGATTTTGCGTTGGTGGGTTTTGCATACGGTGTGGGTTTGCTAAAATAGCGGCGATTTAGTTTTGCACTGTTGAATTTTACAGTCATTTTTTTACAGTCAGTTTTTTCAAAGTCGTTTTTTTTAAGTCACTTTAGCGAATTGACTCAAATAATTTTATGACAACAACCCACCGCTACAAAGGAATCCAACACCATGCCATTTAATCGTTTACAGCCGATTTTGATAGCAAGCTTGCTGCCGCTGCTGGTTTTTACTTGGTTTAGCCGTGACTACATTGGGCAGATTGATTTTTGGTTGTTGTGGCTGGTGGCGATGACCTTGGTCGGGTTGCCATTGGTGTTTGCAGAGATTGGTTTGGCGCATCGTAGTGGTACGTCGCCGCTGGTCGGTCTGCCCATACTAACCCGTGAAGCTGACGTGTCAACGGTTTGGCGCGGGTTTGGTTGGCTGACTATTGTGCTGTTGCTGGCGGTTGTGGGGCATTTACTGGCGAGTAGTGGCGAGATTATCCATCCGCTGGTGAGCAATATTGCTCTGCCTGCTTTGTTAGCCATCATGGTGCTGATAGTGATTGGTTTGAGTTTTATCAAGCATTTGGCAGGTTGGTTGGCGGTCGGTTTTGCCGTTGCCGCGTTGGTTGTCAATGTCATGCAAGGTGGGTTTGTGGCGTGGCAGATGACAGCGACCTCCTTGACGGAGTGGGCGGGGGCGGTCGTGTTGGCGCTGGTCTGTGTGGGCGCAGGTACAGGATTATACTGGCACGCGCGCACCCACCAAATGCTCACGATGAACACTACGGCGACAGATCAAGTACGCGAATCCGCGAGTCGGTATGTATTACCGGTGTGGAGTTTTCAGTTACTAGCGGGTGCGCTGATTGCCATAACTTTATCGCCAAACAGCGCGATGGCGGCAGTGCTGAATGGATTGGCAATGTTGGCAGGCGCGGCGTATTTACTGCATATCTTGACCCACCAAGTGTCACTACGCTGGCAGCAACAGCAATTTAACTTTTTGGCATTGGTGGTATTGGCAGTGCTTAGTCTTGCGCTAGCCATGGTGCCAACCGCTTGGCTCAATCAGCTGATTATCGTGATAAGTTTAGTCACGGCGGTATGGCTAGCCGTATTTGCAGGCTGGCAAATGAAAATCAGCCATTTGCGCAAATCATTGAATTTTAGCTCAGAAGGCTTATATAACCTTTGGCGCATTGCGGTGCGTATCATTGTGCCATTGGCGGTGATTTTGGCGATGGTGGGGTGGGTGCTAGGATTGGCAAAATGATTACCGTAGATATAGCGTTTGCGCCCGATAGCCAAACACAATTGCGGTTAACCCTGCAACTCGCCGATGATAGCCGAGTGATTGATGCAGTCAATGCCACAGGCTGGCAACAGCAGTATCCGCAGATTTTTAGCTATAGTGTCGGTGTGTTTTCCCATAAACTAGACTGGCAAAGTGCGATCAACACAGGCGATAGAATCGAAATCTATCGCCCTTTGACCATCGACCCGCAAAACAAACGCAAATTACTGTCCAAAAAATCCAACCGATGAGGGCGTGACCCAGTATTATTGTGTAGCGCACAAAAAAAGCCAATCACAGCATCACGGCAATGATTGGCTTTTTTAATCAGAAAAATTTACTGAGTCACCGCTGGGCGCTCGATACGGGTGACAATACCATTTTGGTCAAAATAAATTTTGGCGTATTGTTGGGCGTTATGAATCGCTGGCTTGTTGGCGCGTTTGGCGTTAGTACCTGGGGTAAAATCGTACAGATAATCCCAACGTACCGGATTTAGGGTGTCTCTAAAAGTTGGGCTACCTAGTATATACAGCACTTGATTGGCATTCATACCCACTTGCACTTGGCTTAATTTGTCTTCATGAATCGGCTTGCCTTGTGGGATATCGATTTTGTACACGCTAAACCATGAGCAACCTGGTAATACGGTGACGCTGCTAATTACGGCAACCAAAGGCAGGACTGCCAGTTTTTTTGATACTGTTGTGATAGATGTCATTTGTCAAACCGCTTTGAGATGGTGAACGATAAAATTTACGACTTATCATACGTGATTTGGTTTTTTTTGCCTACCTATTGACCCCAAAATTTAAATTATTTTACATACAGTTAAAGTTTGGGTGTAAAAAACTGCGGTGTTTTGGTGTTTGGCGTTCTGGTGGTTGGCATACGTTGTCTATAGCCTGCATTCGCCTGTTAACTGTCAACGGGCGCTTTTGCCAGTGGTTTCACGTTTTTTTACTGTGGGATTTTATCGAATTTGTTATTATAGTCATAATGTTCAGTTTATAAGCGACACCTGATAGGTGCGAGGATTTGTATGTCGTCTTTTACCAACCAAGATTTGCGTCGTGCCGGTTTGAAAGTCACGTTACCGCGTTTGAAAATTTTAGAATTGCTAGAAAAAGCCGAATCCCATCACATGAGCGCAGAAGATGTGTATAAAGCCTTGATGGAGCACGGTGAAGACGTAGGGCTTGCGACTGTTTACCGCGTGTTAACCCAGTTTGAACAAGCGGGGATTGTCGAGCGTCATAATTTTGAAAACAATTTGTCGGTGTTTGAAATCGCCAAAGATGAGCACCATGACCACTTGGTATGTGACCAATGCGGCAAAATCATTGAATTTCACAATGAAGAAATCGAAGCATTGCAAGAAAAAGTCGCCAAAGACTTTGGCTTTACCCTAGCAGGGCACTCGCTGGTGCTATATGGAATTTGTGATAATAAAGACTGCCAAAATTCAGTAAAACGCTAATGCCTTGGCGCTTTAATGGGTGAATGGGTTAAAAAACTAAAGTCCACAGATCAGTCACAAAACTCAATTACAAACTTCAGTTAAAAAAAGCGGCTAGATAAATTTTATTTAGCCGCTTTTTTTGTCCGTCGTCTATTGTTTATTGTTTATTGAACGCTATGATGTGGCTTTAGTTCTGATAGCTTAAAGCCAGCGATTAGTAGCGCTGCGCCATACACCACAGCGCCCACCACACACAGCGCCAATAGTGCAGCAATGCGAACACCTTGATGCGCGGTGATGGGGAAAAAATGAATACCAGCGGCAAGTGCCAATCCCATTGCCCCATTTGCGATGGCAAAGATAACCGCTAATCGTCGCCAAGCCGCACCAAACCGATAAATACCTTGGGTGTGTAAATAAAAATATAACAGCGCCGCATTGATAAAAGACGCCAGTGTATTGGCAAGTCCTAGTCCGGCATGGGGTGCGATTTGCCACTTTTTAAATAACCCAGCCAGTATTAGGCTTAGCACGACATTGGCAATCACGCTAATCACACCGACTTTGACAGGGGTGCGACTGTCATGACGGGCAAAAAAAGCCGGGGCAAATATTTTTATCAGCATAAATGCCAAAATGCCACCCGCTAAGCACTGTAGCGCAAGCCCACTCATCATGGCATCTTGCCGCACAAATTCCCCATGTTCAAACAGGGATATCATAAGCACATTACTAATCATACCAAGCCCGATGGATGCAGGTACGCCGACCAACACCGTTAGCCGCGTCGCCCAATCTAGGGTATGTCCAAATTGTTGATGGTCGTCGCTTGCGATACTTTTGGATAGACTGGGCAAAATCACCGTGCCAATCGCCACCCCAATCAGCCCTAGCGGCAGCTCACTCATCCGCTCGGCGGTATATAGCCAAGAGACCGAGCCATCGACCATGGTTGAAGCCAGTACCGTGTTGACCAGCATATTGATTTGGGTAACCGATACCCCAAACAGCGCAGGCAGCATGAGTTTTAAAATCCGTCGCACGCCAGGATGACGAAAGCTAACCTTTGGCATCACGAGCAGCTGATGGCTGTGCAATTGCGGTAAGTGAATCAATAGCTGCAGCAAACCTGCCACCGCAACGGCATAACCGACCGCCAAAATTGGCTTGGCAAGCAGCGGCGCTACCCAAATCGCGCCCACAATCATACACACATTTAAAATCACCGGTGCAAAGGCAGGCAAGGCAAACCGCCCCACGCTTTGCAAAATACTACTAGCAAACGCGGTCATGGCGATAAATAACAAATAAGGAAAAGTGATACGAAGCAGCTCAACTGCCGTTAAAAATTTGTTAGGCTCATGCAGATAACCGACCGCAAACACAGCAATCACGGCGGGCGCGAAGATGACTATCACGGCAGTTAGACCTGATAAAATCAACAATAACGTACCTGCCACACGACTGATTAGAATTTGAATACCAAGCAAGGCTTTTTTGCTATCGGTCATGTCGTTATTTTGGGCTTGGTGTTGATAATCGGATAGTACAGGGACAAAAGCTTGGGCAAATGCGCCTTCCGCGAACAGCCGCCGCAAAAAATTGGGCAATTTGAATGCCACCAAAAACGCATCCATCATGCCCCCCGTGCCAAACACACTCATCAATACCATGTCGCGAATCATGCCCAAGATACGTGAAAATAAGGTAAAAAAACTAATAATAGCGGTGGATTTGATAAGTTTTGACATGAAAGAATCGCTGCAAGTTCTGCCGAGAAGTGGGTGTGCTAATTGGATTTTATAGCTTGATTTGGGCACTATTATCTTGCAAAATCGTTATTTTGCAAAATTGTCATCTTACAAAATCGTTATCCTACAAAATTGTAATACGATAAATTTTGGAAAATCATCTAATGGCTGATGTCATTTTTATTGACCATGTTTCTATTGACCATGCTTCTTAATTTCACCCAATCAAAATACAGCCCCGGGTCGGATTTGCGGCCGCGCGCGATATCGCTGTGACCGGCTAGATGATTGATGGTTTTGGGATAAGCTTGATAAATCGCGGCAATCACGCCACTTAACGCTTGGTATTGCCTGTCATCAAACTCGCTATAATCATCACCTTCTAGCTCAATCCCAATCGAATAGTCATTGCAGTTTGGCACGCCCAAATAACTAGATTTGCCAGCATGCCAAGCACGCTCATCAAAGCTCACAAACTGCGTGACCCTACCATCGCGCTCAATAAACAAATGCGCGGAGACCTGCTGCTGATAGATGGTTGCAAAATACGGATGCGCTTTGGGGTCTAACTGATTTTGAAAAAATGCACGAACAAAATGCTCGCCTTGGTCATCTTTTAGACCAAATTCACTCGGCGGCAAGCTGATATTATGAATCACAATCAGGTGAATATCGTTAGGGTCGGGGCGCTCACCAAAATTGGGTGACGCCACAAACTCGCATGGGCTTAACAAACCCTGCTCAATGCTAAATTCCGACATAACTATACCCCGCCCAATCATCAAAATGGTGTTTCAAATAGTTGGTAAAACGCTACTCAATGCTGTGGCTAATTTAGCATAAAATGGGCTTATCATCACCTTAACCGAAAGACACAGTTAAAAAAAAGCAATTTTGCAAAAAAATGGTATGCTATCGCTAAGCTGACAACAAGGGTAGGACATCTGATGGATACGATTATAGCGGCGTTGATAGTGGCAGTGGTGGGGGCGCTTTGTAAAATTTTTGCCCAACAAAAAGCAATTACCCGGCTTGAATCCAAGCTCGACAACCTGCAAAAACAACTCGCTGACGTCATGGCAACTGTGTATATCCTAAGCAGCAAGGCAAAGCCATCATCTACCCAACAATCGGCAAGCGATATTCGCCAAAATCAGCCTGTCACTGACCCTGTTACTGACCCCATCACGCAGCCCATGGGTCAAGCCCCTGTCCCAGCACCCCTTCCAGTGCCCCTCCTAGCCCCCCTCCCAGCGGCTGAATCTTTGCCAATGACGAACACGCTTGACGCTTCGGTTAGTTCAAATCCGCCAACGGCAACACAGCCGTCAGTGAATGACTCAGCCCCACCGCATCAACCCACTTTGTCACAGCCATCATCTCATGCTTCTCATTCTTTAAGAGATGATGAAAGCGCTACCAATGTTGTGACCTCGCTTTGGGCAAGTGCCACCCAATGGTTTTTTGGGGAAAACTTGGTGGTGCGTGTCGGTGCACTGGTGTTGCTAGTGGGCGTGGTGCTATTACTCAAACTTGCCAGCCAATATATTGAGGTATCGATGCCCGTGCGCATGGCGCTGGTAGCGTTGGGCGGCTTGGTGATAACGGTAATCGGTTATCGCACCACTGCCAAAAAACGCAGTTACGGTTTAACCTTGCAAGGTGTCGGCTTTGCGGTGATTTATTTGACGGTGTTTGCAAGTTTTAAATTGTATGGACTACTGCCATCAACCTTAACCTTTGCCGTGCTCGCGTTACTGGCAGGGTTAACAGTGATGTTTTCGGTGTGGCAAAATGCGCTGCCGCTTGCGGTCTTGGCGTTCGGTGGGGCGTTTTTTGCGCCGATACTGGTCAGCCGACCTGACGGTAGTGTGGTGATGCTATTTAGTTATTATTTATTACTCAATATAGCGGTTGCGGTGATTGCCCATTATCGCACTTGGAAATTGCTCAATGCGCTCAGCCTAGCAGTGACTTTTGGGCTTGCGTATGTGTGGGGATTTCGTGCATTTAGTGGCAATAGTGCAGGTGCAGGCTGGCTGTCATTACGCTGGCAACTGCTGGGATTAGTGGTTGGGCACATGGCGCTATATCTGTTTATTGCGGTTAGATACTCTCAGCAGGTCGTGAGTTATAACCAAACGCTGCTACAAATGAACACTGGGGTAGCCAAACGCCCGATTCTATCGATAGATTCAGGCTTGTTGTTTGGCACCGCGTTACTGGGGTTTGGGCTGATGGCAAGCTTGCTCAATGATTTGCCTTATTATCTGGCCTTTGCGAGCAGTGCGTTATCAGCTATTTATTTGAGTCTAGGATTGTGGCTGCTCAAACATCATCGCCGTAGCATCGCAGGTGACCCACAAGCCAACAACCAATTTGATAACAGCTTTGAGCTGCTCATTGAAGCCAGCCTTGCGCTCGGCTGTGGGTTTTTGGCTTTGGTGATACCACTGGCGCTATCAGCCAAATGGATTAGTATCGGTTGGGCAGTACAGGGTGCTGCATTGGTGTGGCTCGGTGCGCGTACCCAAAGACGCTGGACGGTATATTTTGGGTTGGCATTGCAAGCCTTTAGTATCGTGTTATTGGTGGGCTTTGATACCCTCATGCGGCATTGGTATGGGCTACTGGATCAATTATCTGTCCCGCACCAAACGTCTATAGTGGCGGCTTCATCCACCTTGCCACTGACCGTATTGACAGCGTGTGTGCTGCTGTCTGCTTTTATTTTGCGTCACCGCAGGGTCAATATCGCGGCAGCCACATCCCAAACGGCAGCCACACTCCAAGCTAAAGCCCAGCCTCAACCTCAGCCTCAAACTCAACCTGCGACAGTCAAAACGACGCATAAAAGGGTTCAAAAAATTGCTGATAATGCCAGTCACAGCTTTGTTGCGACCGCGCTTGTGGTTGTCGGGTTTGTGCTGTATCTGTCGGCGATTTTATCCGCTGACCCCTTTTGGAACAACGGTGGCAAAACCACCACTATCAAACTTGCCGTAGGTATGGCGGTATTTTTAATTGTGGGGCAACTGATGCATCAGCGTTTTGTTTGGCGCAGTATGCGTAAGGTGAGCCGCTTGATTTTACCGTTCGCGATGATGAGCTGGGTGCTAGTCTGTCTCACCCATGTTAAGGTCGAGACGGTTGTAGACCTAAACGATTATCACATCAAAGCATTTAGCGGGTTGGGGCGTTATTTGCTTGCCATGCTCGGCTGTTTAGCCATCGCAAAATTGCTAGGGGGGTGGCTGCTTAGTCGCTGGCACCGCGACCGACTCGATACAAGCGTTGACGCGCTCGTTTGGTTTTTGACACTGATTGCCATGCTAACTTGGATGCTGCAACAAGTGCCATTTAACTATTGGCAGCATGCCCAAGAGCTTCGAGCCATTATCACTATTTTACCGACCGTGCTGGCTGTGCTTGGGCTGATGAGTTTGTTGTTGCTGCCAAAACTTCAGGTGCTCGGTAATCGTTTGCTTGGTTGGTTAGAGATTGATACGCTACTTAAACACAGCGCTTATATTTTGGTACCGATAACTTTTATTTGGAGTTTATCTGCGAATTTCTCGTTAGACGGTCAGCTATTGGGCGTTTATCTGCCGCTGCTCAATCCGCTGGATTTGACCTTAATCAGTATTTTAATGTACCAATCTTATGTGGCACTCAAAGTTGATACCAATTATCGTACTATCGTTTTGGTGGCTTGTGGTCTAGGGGCATTCGTGACGGTCAGTAGTATGTTAGTGCGTGGATTTGCCAGCGTTTGGGGCACACCGACGTGGGAACATGGGGCTTGGTCAGTCAGTATGGTACAGACGGGGCTTACTATTTTATGGACCGTCATTGCGATGGTATTGATGTTCTTGGCAAACAAAAAAGCCATTCGCTTGGTATGGTTTGCTGGTATCGCATTATTGACCATTGTGGTTGCCAAGTTGGTATTGATTGATATGTCGAATACCAGTGCGGTACTGCGTGTGGTGTCTTTCATTGGGGCAGGCTTGTTGATGCTAGTCATTGGCTATCTTGCACCCTTACCGCCTAAGTCAAGTAAACCTAAGGCAGGTAAACTCAAGTCAGATAAACTTAAGTAAGACAAACCCAATGCAGCCAAAAAAAGATAAGTAGACCCCTGCTAAAGCTCGTGAATAACGTGGGTTATTTTTCGTATTTACGGCAGGCGGGCTTAGCTAAATGCACAAGGGCTTGCCGCCTAATTGTCTTTAAATTGTAACATCTGGCTAGAATTTATCCAAAATATCGGTTCTCTTGTTAGTGGTTTGTAGCACGGTATAGAAGTTTTGAGTGGGTATTGTTAATATCGTTATAGGGCAAACGTTCATATCAACTAAATTATAAATCTAATTACTATCAATAAGTTAGAAAAACACTTATCGCGTTTCTAACATAAAAAATTAATGTTGTTACTGTCTACTGATGCTTACAATGCGAGGCCATGGTTTTTTTAAATTTTTTTAGATTAACTGCAACTGATGGCTTTATGTTGATATCCAAACATACGCTACGCTGCTTCTTGGGATGATTAATCTGGTAGGTCGGGGTTTTGTCAATGTGCTTCGCAATTTGCTAAGGTATAAAGCAACATAAATTATCAAGTAGCTATGCAGCTAAAATGAAGTAACAATGAAGCTAAAATGAAAAACAATAAGCACTGTCCCGTTAAATTAGCCAAACACCGCGCCTGTATTTTATCGGCAACTTTAGTTTCGCCGCTATTGTTGATAGCTATCATTTACACGCAAGCAGATGCCCAAAACCCCACGCAAACGGCATCCGTCACTGTTGCCTCGCAAAAAGCCACCACGACCACGGTAGCGCCTGCCATCGTTGACAATTCAGAGCAAGAGCATGACACTGACAGTATCAACTATGGCTTTGAGGCATTGCAAAATAGCTTTGCAATCGACATTGATTTACCGGGAGAAAATCAAGAGGACAATCCCAACAGCGCCCAACTGGTAAAATTTTCATCGTTAACGCCCAGTTTGTTAGCTTTAATCATGCAGCAAAATGGGGCAACTATTAGCGATAAACAAAATTACCGCTTGATTGATGCCAAAGGTCATATTATGCCGATGGCGATTCGCCCTGTCAGTAAACAATCATCTGTCAATCAAGTATTGCAAGTAGTGAGCGTAGAGACAGATAACCCCAATGCGGTGGAAAAATTACGCCATGCGTTGACCGTACAGCTTGATAATCCAGACAACCAACAATCGATTAATATTGACCTTAGCAATCTACCCTCAAACCCAGTCGCCGCCGTTACCAATAGCCCTGTCAGAACTTGGTGGTTAACCAATCCCAACTTTGCCAAAAACCAATCTACTTTATCAACCGAGCAAGCGGTCAATCTTTGGCTAAAATTTTTACCAGTGAATTCAGCCCAGCCCAGCAAGCGCCCACTGCAACTGCAAATTTATGGCAGTGATGACTTGCAAAGCTGGCAGATGGTCAGCCAAACGGTGGTCAGCCCCTTTGACCCTAGCCAACGTGGTCAACCTAGCCAGGCTACTCAACATAGCCAAATGGTAGCGCCGCACGCTGACGGTACTAATCAGCCGATAGCGACAGGCAATGCTATTGCCATCGAGCCACAGCAAGCCAATTATCGGTATTGGCAAGTGGTGGCAAATCAGCCTATCAATCTTGAGGCAGCAAGCTTAAATCGCATGGTGAGTGAGGCAAGTTTCTTCTTGACCCGTGCCAGTTTTTCAAAAACCAAAGATGACGCCAACCAATGGCGGCTTAGCCTTGCTCAGCTCATGTTGACCACAGGGGTGAGTTTTTTTGTCCCCGAAAATCAGCTGTGGCAAGTGAGCATCAATGTACCTGAGCAAGAAGCCAATCAATTGGCTAAAATCAACAAAACCGCCAATGTGAGTAATGATAAAACTTTAGCCAATTCACAAATTGATAAAAACCATACCACGGTCAGTTGGCAACCCACATTGACCAAGTCGCTGCAATTGGGTGGTCAAATGCAGCAAGATGATTTGCCAGTTGATTTATTAACGCCCATGTATGAGATGTACTTTTTAGCACAAGGCACAGCGCCTTACCGACTGGTGATTAACGAGCCACGCGTATTACAACAACCCAATATCACGCTATCCAACCAACAACTTACCAGCCTCGGCAACACCGTTGAAGGACAAATGCAAAATATCGAGGCATTGAATAATCCCAACGCGTCGTTTGGACGCTACAAAACATGGGCGCTGTGGGGTGTACTCGCCGCGATTGTAGCGGCTTTGGCGTTGATTGCCCTGCGTTTATATCAACAAACTACTACCCAAGTCCCCAAAGAATAGGCGATAATACAATTAAACATACCTCATCGAAAATGCCCCATCGACAATAAGGGATTATTTGCATGCCTGCTGCTAGCCAAACCATTAGTGACACTTCGACCACCACACCCCAAATCACCTCACTACTACGTATTGAAATCGCCAAACAAGTCGCACTTGCGCTGCAAGAAGACATCGCCACTGGTGATATTAATGCCCAGTTAATACCTGACACACAGCGCGATACGGCAACCATTATTTGTCGTGAACCGATGGTGGTTGCGGGTAAGGCATGGGTGGATGAAGTATTTCGCCAGCTTGATCCCAACATGCAGCTTGATTGGGCAGTCAAAGATGGTGATGCTGTGGCAGCCAATCAAATTTTGGTGACGCTCATCGGTAACACCCGGGCGCTACTGACGGGTGAACGTACCGCGCTCAATTTTTTACAGACTTTATCATCCACTGCCACTGTGGTTGCCAACCATGTGGCGGTTATCGCGGACCTGCCGACCAAATTGTTAGACACGCGTAAAACCCTCCCAATGCTGCGCCATGCGCAAAAATACGCCATGTTATGTGGCGGCGGCAATAATCACCGTATCGGGCTATACGATGCCTTTTTGATAAAAGAAAACCATATCATGGCGTGTGGCGGTATCGCCCAAGCAGTCAGTCAGGCGCGTCAGATTGCCAATAAGCCAGTAGAAGTTGAAGTAGAAAATTTTGATGAGTTGCATCAAGCCATCGCTGCCAATGCTGATGTCGTCATGCTCGATAATTTTACCATTGAAGATACCCAAAAAGCGGTCGAGCTGGTTGCTAGTCTTGGCAAGCCTTGCCAGCTTGAAGCTTCAGGTGATATTAGCCTTACCCATCTACGCCAAGTGGCAGAAACCGGGGTGGATTTTATCTCAATGGGTGCATTGACGAAGCATATTAAAGCCATTGATTTATCGATGCGTTTTCAGCAATAAATCGGTTAAAAATAAATCGATTAAAAATAGTCAGCTTTTTTAATGCCATTCACGATAGGCCATAGCATGATGCAAACCATTTTAATGATTGGACTGGGCAAAATTGGTTTACCTGTTGCTAAGCAATTAGCGGCGCAGGGCCATTGCGTGATTGGTGTCAGCCGCTCCACACCTACAGATTTGGCTTTCTGCAGCCCCGTGACAGCCAAGCTGCCACCCGATAGTGATAATCTATATCAGGAAAATCTACATTTTGTTGCTAGTGATGCGCGCACGTTAGCTATTGCGCAGCTAAGTCAATGGTCAAGCCAAATCAGCCAAATCTGTATCATTGTCAGTCCAGATACCTTGTCGCTACAAGGTTACCGTGACAGTTATTATGCGATTGCCGAGCATGTGGTGCGATTGGGTGACCATCTGCCAAACCTTAAGCGTGTGGTATTTATTTCTTCGACAGGCGTTTACGGACAAAACGCGGGCGAAATCATTGATATCAATACGCCTGTGTTCGCGCCAGCGAGTGCAACGTCTCAAGTGATTTTACAGACTGAGCAGTTGTTGCAGCAGCACTTTGAAGATGAGAGTGTTATCATTCGCCCAAGTGGGATTTATGGGCAGTCACGGCTGCGTCTACTGACTATGGCGAAACAGTTAGCAGCGCAGTCGCCAAATACGGCTAGCGATTATCCTAATAACACATGGACTAATCGTATTATGGATACAGATTTGGTGAGTATCATTGTCACTGTCATCAATGCAGGTCAAACCGTGCCAGTTTACTTGGCGACAGATAACGCGCCAGTCCCGCTCTATACTGTGCTAAACTATTTGGCGACTGCACAGGGCTTGAACTTATCGCTGCCCTGTATGGAGCCAACAACGGGCAAACGCATTATCACTAATTTGCCAGCTAGTTGGTTCAACTACCCAGATTGGCAGTCAGGCTATCAGCATATTTTGTCGACTTTAGGCGATTAGTGATGGGTGGTGGGTTTCAACAAAAATTTTTCAGCATTTACCTATTAGTGATTTTATAGCCGTGTATGCCATGACGTATTCCAACACCGAGCGCCACGCCGCAAAAAACCAAGTGGTTAAAGACAGAGACCAGCTACGCCATCCCAATGTGATGACTGAGGCAGAAAGATTGGCTTTGCCCGATCCTTGTCGCCCGATTGATAAGCGCGTCATACCCGCGCGTCATACCATTGACGTCTATATGCAAAAACCGCTTTCATTGCCAGTGGCGGATACCAACAACAACCTCACCGCTAGTGTAAAAGACGTTGCCAAGCCATACCCAATGAGGGATAACACAACAAAAATCGCTAAAAAAAGTCCGCAAAGTCATCAATCTGACATGCTAGAGCAGTTATTATCTGAGCAAAGCATTGAGATGCGGCACTTTATCCAGCAGCAGCAACAGCAGGCCAATAGCAGCCAAAGCAAACACGCGTCATTGCATTTACCGCTGTCTTTGTTGCCACAGCTCGTCAATGACAGTAGTATTTCACTGATGAAAGAGGTGATGGGTCAATACCCACATTTAGCGAGTATGAACACGCTTACAACATCCTTGTCACAGCAGACATTGCAAAATTCCTGCGCACATCAAGCTAACGATACCCCCAGCACACAGTCTGACGCCACCTATAACCAAGCGCTACTCAATATCGAAACCAAACTGTATCTGATGGGACAAATGTACCATATTATGCTTTGTGTGTTTTTGCTATGCCAATGCAAATCACGCAGATCACTCAACCCACAAATCACCTTGCAAGACTTGGCTGATGCTATCAATCAATACATCGAGGCGCATCGCACGCAATTGCATTTTTTGACCCGGCATAACGATTTATATATCGAGCCGACGCATGTTGCACTCGCTGCGCTTGCCATCGACTGGCAAGTGGGTAAGCAAACAGCCATCAGCAAACGTACTATTACCATTAGCTCGCAAAACCCAATCACAGGCGGCTAATGGTATTTTTTAACTTGTTCTTTTTTGGAGTGGCGTATGTCGCAATTATCTCAAGCCCAATCATCTCATTCACCGCAGTTTATTCCCCAGCATTTTATTGAGGTGGCACTCAAAAACAATGTATTAAAATTTGGCGAATTTACCCTAAAATCAGGTCGTATAAGCCCGTATTTTTTTAATGCAGGTTTGTTATCAACAGGTGAGCTATTGTCGGTGTTGGCAAATGGTTATGCTGATGCGCTTGCCAAGCAGCTACAATCTACCGAAAGTAGCGATTTGGTAATTTTTGGGGCAGCATATAAAGGTATTCCGTTTGTAGCGGCGACTGCGCAAGCACTGTGGAACAATCACCAAATCAATGCCGATTGGGGCTACAACCGCAAAGAAGCCAAAGACCACGGGGAAGGCGGTATGCTGGTTGGAGCCGATCTCAAGGGCAAATCGGTTTGGGTGATTGATGATGTGATGACCGCGGGTACGGCGATGCGCGAAGTCGTTGCGCTCCTAGAAAAATCAGACGCCAAAGTCGCGGGGATTATCGTTGCGCTAGATCGTAAAGAAAAAGGTCAAAGCGAACAGTCTGCCATTCAAGAATTGGCGCAAAGCCTCAATGTACCGGTACTTGCCTTGGTCACGATGGATGACATTACTGAGTATGTCGCCAAAAATGGCACGCAGGAGGAACTTGCCAAAATGCAAGCCTACCGCGAGCAATACGGTGTTCAATAAGCGGTTGCCATCATCGTGGGTGATGATTATTTAACAAAATAGTTTTTTACATCATGTTATATAAACGTCATCACCCAACCCCGCTAATCATAGATTGTTTTTAAATTAACCATTGAAGAGGACGGCTATGTTGACAAAAGCCTTGCCCACCACACTAACAACGGCACACCTTTTGCGTGTTGGCACAGGACTTACCTTATCGGCAATATTATTTGCGCTTGCCGGTTGTAGCAGTATCAATGAACTGATGGGGGAGGGTAGTAAACCGCCTGCGATTGTCAATGTGGCAACTGACCAACAGCCGTTTTATGATGCGTTAAATAGCCTTATCTTGCCGCCAAAATCGCCACAAGCTGCGCCACAAGGCATTGCCGATGGTCCTTATAATGGCGTGATGCCAGAAGGCGAGCAATTTACCACCTTTGTGAAAAACGGTTACTTCGATGAATTTTTGGTGGTGTACTACCCAAACTTTGTGACCCAGCTTCGCACCGATTTGGTTAACGGTTTATATAATGGTTGGGTAACGTATCGATTGTCCGATAGCCGTATCAAACAAAAAGTGTTATTCCGTCAGGGTGTGGTACAAGAAGCAATTGTTTACAGCCAAGCCGGAAATCCTGAATACCATTTTTGGTTTACCAATGAACAACCGACCAGCGGTATGCGCTACGATAGTAATGGCAATGCGGTCGAATCGATGTTTTAATAGCAAAACAAACAATTGATAAAAATTGAACAAGGATCATAATGAAACCACTGAATTTTCTGATCGTCATGGACGATATCCACACCATCAACTACAAAAAAGATACCACGCTCGCGATGCTATGGGCGATTGCAGATCGTGGTCATACGGCGCATTATTGCCAAATTCACGATTTGTGGCTCGATAATGGCGCATTGCAAATTGATAGCCAATCGCTCAAAACGTTTAAAGACCCTGCGCATTTTTATGAGCTGGGTGAAAAAACCACGCAGCCTGCTACGGCGTTTGACGTCATCTTGATGCGTAAAGACCCGCCGTTTGACATGCAGTTTTTGTATAGCCTGTACTTGCTAGAATACGCTCAGCGAGCAGGCGTATTGCTAGTCAATAACCCAGAAAGCGTACGTGACTGTAACGAAAAACTGTTTGCGACGCAATTTCCTGAGCTGATGACACCGACGATTGTGACCAACAAACAGACCCATATCCGTGATTTTATCAAAACCCACCAAGATGTCATCGTCAAACCGCTTGATGGCATGGGGGGGATGGGTATTTTTCGTCTGACCGCCGATAGCCCTAATATCGGCTCAACCCTTGAGATGCTAACCCAGCTTGAAAGCTTGCCTGTGATGGCGCAAAAATACTTGCCTGAAATCAAGGACGGCGATAAACGCATTTTAATTGTCGGTGGTAAGCCCGTGGATTATTGCTTGGCGCGTATTCCAAGCCAAGGCGAAACGCGCGGTAATCTAGCCGCAGGTGGTCGTGGGGTCGCCATGCCACTGTCAGCGCAAGAGCGCCAAGTTGCTGAGCAAGTGGCGCCTGTGCTACTACAAAAAGGCTTGTACTTTGTCGGACTCGATGTGATTGGTGGCAAAGTGACAGAGATTAACGTGACTAGCCCCACTTGCGTGCGTGAGATTGACGACCAATGTGGCACGCATATCGCAAAGGATTTTATTGCGTTTATTGAAACTCAAATTAATTAAACTAATTTACGTTAAAAAGAGGGTAACTTTATGAATATGGTTATCCTCCTTTTAGTTTGATTATTTAATAACTGATGCAGAAATAATGCATTTTTAAGGCTTGTAATACCAAAGGTATTGTTAAAAAACACATACCTTTGCCCTTTAAAATCTTCAAACTTTTTAGCCAAAGCTGTCGGTTCATCTTCGCAATATTCCAATTTGAACATTTTTGGCATGCCATGCATCCCATAATATAATGTGTCGTCATTGTTGATAAGGACATCATCAGGGATTTGATTATCCACACTTTTAAGCAGAATCGACACCCCAGCCATCACAATATTGGCTTCTTTAAGTGCGATTTTAACCTCATCACATCATCAGCGCACAAGACGAAATTCAACTACATTGATAAATCTGCTGTCGATAGTAGCAACTACCTTTTGCAGATTTTCGTCAGTATATTTGAACGAGGGCGGCAGCTGAAACAACAAGCCCGCCAATTTATCCTGCAATCCTGCATAAATATGCTCGCAAAACTCAACCGTCATATCGTGGGTATCAACCAATTTTTGCAGATGGGTGATGGTTTTTGGCATCTTAATAAAGAATTTGAAGATAGTAGGGGTGGCGTTGTACCAGTTTTGTAAGGTCTTTTGGGTCGGTTTGCGATAAAACGTGGAATTGATTTCGACTGCGCTTAAGTGCTGCGCGTAATAGCTTAAATACGCTTTAGTGGCTAATGCTTCGGGATAAAAAAAGCCTTGCCATAGTCGCTCAGAAAATCCTGAGCAGCCGATATAGTTCATGATGTGTTCTCTATTATTTTTATCAGATAGCTAAGTCGCTAAAACCCTGTAATTCGTATGGCAAACTGTATTAATTATAAAGGATTTAATCAACCTGTCATATAACGGTCAATGATTTGTCACATTATCTTGCTACTCTTTTTCCATAATTTTATAAGTGTGTCTAACAGCTTACTAACTTATTTCATGAATTTATCAATTATTAGCTTGAGGTATCGCCATGACCCAATATAACCATTTTGACCATGACTTTGTAGAAGATTCTAACACATCAAATAACCCAGAATTTAGCCAAATTGTTGCCAAACGGATGAGCCGTCGTACCATGTTAAAAGGTGGTACAGGTCTGACTGCAGCAGCGTTTTTTGGTACATTGCCGCTCGTAGGCTGTGGTAGCGATAACGATAGTAATACAGGTTCAACGGGTAATGGTACAAGCCCTGCTATACCCGCTACTGGCGACATGAAACGTCCTACGCAGCTGAATTTTACTGCTGTGGCTCATTATACCGGTAACGATATGATGGTTGCTGACGGCTACAATGCTGAGGCTATCTTACATGTTGGTACACCTTTTATGAGCGGTATCGAAGATTGGAAGGATAACCGTGAACAAACTGGTGAATCTTTCCAATATCGTATGGGTGATAATCATGATGGTATGTGGTTCTTTGGTAAAAACGGCGAAAAGTATGATCCAAAATCGTCAAACAATGCTTTATTAGTCATGAATCACGAATATACCAATGAGACTATTAACCCTGCGGGTACTTTTTCTACACCAAATCCAGATACCACTGCGCCAGCTATTTTCAAAAATATCCGTAAGGCAACTGATGTACGTCGTGAGTGCTATGCCCATGGTGTGAGTGTTGTTGAGATGAAGCGTCGCGCCAATGGTGTCGGCTATGAAATGGTTAAAGATTCAAAATTTAATAAACGCTATACCAGTGCCTCAGAAGTTAAATTGTCAGGTCCAGCCGCTGGTTCAGATTTGTTGAAAACCAAATATGATCCAACAGGTACAAAAACCCGCGGTATCAACAACCAATGTGGTGCAGGTCTTTCACCTTGGGGTACTTACTTAACCACCGAAGAAAACTTCTTAAACGTCTTTGCCCGTGGTGCAGACAAAGCCATTATTAGTGCGAAAGAAGATACTTCTCGTGTGCGTTATGGTTTACCAGAAAATGGTTTGGGCGGTGGTTACTTATGGCATACACCATCTAAAGTTGATGAAAAATTTACAGATGAATTTGCACGTTGGAACAGTGCAGCCACGGGTGGAAACGCGCTAGAAGACTATCGAAACGCATTTAACACCTTTGGTTATATCGTTGAAATTGATCCATTTAATCAGTCAGCAATGGCAGTTAAACGCACAGCGCTAGGTCGTTTTGCGCATGAAAACTGTGCCTATGCACCTGTCGTTGAAGGCAAACCAGTTGTGATGTATATGGGTGACGATGCGCGTGGCGAATATATCTATAAATTTGTCTCAGACGCAAAATGGTCAAACGCTGATATCGGTGGTGGTCTAAAAGCAGGTGATAAATACTTAGACAAAGGTACTTTGTACGTTGCAGTATTTAAAGATGATGGTACAGGTGAATGGAAAGCGTTAACGCACGGTCAAGGTGCATTAACCAATGCGAATGCAAAATATGCCTTTGCTGACCAAGCCGATGTTTTAATCCATGCGCGCTTAGCGGGTGATGCATTGGGTGCAACCAAAATGGACCGTCCAGAATGGGTATCAGTAAGCCCAGTAACGGGTGAAGTGTATGTAACACTGACCAATAACTCAAACCGTACACCTACAAAACATGGCATGAATGCTGCTAACCCACGTAACTACGCTGGCGATAAGGGTAATCGCAACGGTCATATCATTCGTTGGGCTGAAAAAAATAACGACCATACAGCTACCAGCTTTAACTGGGATATTTACCTATTTGCAGCGCCAAATGACTTAACCGCAGAAAATCTGTCTGGTTTAAATGCCAATAACGATTTGTCTTCTCCAGATGGTCTATACTTCGACCCACGTGGCGTATTGTGGATTCAAACCGATGACGGCGCTTACACTAGCAGAACCAACTGTATGCTACTAGCTGCGTTGCCTGGTAAAGTCAATGATGGTAAAGAAATAACTACATCAGCGGGTATCAAAACTCGCGTCGGTATGCAAGCCAATGACCAAAACATCAAACGTTTCTTTGTGGGTCCAAAAGGTTGTGAAGTGACGGGTATCACCTTAACCCCAGACTTTAAAACCTTATTTATCAATATCCAACATCCAGGCGAAGATCAACCAGGGGTCACATGGGGCGCGATTTCTGGTGGTACTACACCACGTTCAGCGACGGTGATGATTACCAAAAAAGACGGCGGTGTGATTTTAGGTGAGTCATTAAAATAAGTTAAACACGCAACAAAGTTATCAAAAACCCTTGAACAGTGATTCAAGGGTTTTTTTATTAAATAACCTTTTATCTTTTAAAGGTATAAAAAAAATGCTATGATTTTGCCATTTTTATGGTGATTGTTTTTCCCGATAAATGGTCAGGTATGCGGGGTTTTCTAATCCCCACCTCACCTAAATTGGATTGGATTGGATTGGTCAAGGATAATAAGATGAGTGAGCCAACGATGCAAAAACCGCGCGTGCTAATGATGGCAGCAGGCACGGGTGGGCATGTGTTTCCAGCGATTGCGGTGGCTCAAGCGTTACAACAATCAGGTGCCCAAGTGCATTGGCTCGGCACCCTAGTCGGTATGGAAAATGAGTTGCTACAACATTACGACTTTACCTACCATGCCATCAATATGCAGGGGTTACGCGGTAACGGTATCAAACGCTTATTTAAAGCCCCGTCAACCTTACTCAAAGCAACATTAGCGGCTATCAAAATCATCAAAACCAATAAAATCGACATCGTGGTGGGGTTTGGTGGTTATGTGACCGCACCCGGCGGATTGGCTGCCAAATTTTGTAAAATACCAATTTTGATTCATGAACAAAATGCCATCGCAGGCATGAGTAATAACTATCTATCTAAGCTTGCTAATCAAGTGTTAGAAGCCTTCCCAAATACCTTCACCGAACTACCTTCTAGTAAAGTGATGACAGTGGGCAACCCCGTACGTGAGGCTATCGTACAAGTACCGCCACCAAAAGCCCGTATCGATGTCAATGATACCAGTCCTTTAAAGTTATTGGTCATTGGCGGTTCTCTGGGTGCTCAGGCGCTAAATAATCATATCGCGCCCACGCTAAAAAAATTAGAAAGTATGCCAGATGCCAAGTCATGGCAAGTGCGGCATCAATGTGGCAAAAACAACCAAGAGGCTACCCAAGCGGTATATAGCGAAGCACAACTCCAATCAACCCAGTATGAGATTTTGCCATTTGTCAAAGATATGGCAGAAGCATACAGCTGGGCAGATGTCATTGTCTGCCGTGCTGGGGCGCTCACGGTCACAGAAGTTGCCACGGTTGGATTGCCTGCGGTGTTTGTGCCGCTGCCCCATGCGGTAGATGATCACCAAACGGCAAATGCCAAAACCCTATCACAACATGACGCCGCGTTTTTAATGCCGCAAAAAGAATTAACGGCAGAGAGTTTAAGTGCCATTTTAGCCAAGCTCGACCGTCATCAAATCTTAGCGATGGCAGAAAAAGCACGTGAATTTGCCAAACCCAATGCCACACAGCTGGCTGCCGATGCCATTTTATCCCAGTTAAAACCTTAATTATTTTTTACAACTTATAAGTCATTTATCATTGAGCCTGTCTATGTCAAAATCAGCCAAAACTGCCACTGCCCAATCCACTGAAAAACCTGAAAAAACCAACCGTGTCACCAAAAAAATTGCCAAGCGTTTGGTCGAAATCCCAGAGATGCGCCGTATTCGCCACGTGCATTTTGTCGGTATTGGTGGGGCAGGAATGTGCGGTATTGCCGAAGTTGTCCATAATCATGGCTATATGGTTAGCGGTTCAGACATCAAACAAAGCCCAGTGACCGACCGTTTGACCCAAATGGGCATTCAAGTGTTTATCGGGCATGATTCCAAAAACATCAGTGAAGCCGATGTGGTCGTGGTGTCATCAGCCATTGATCATACCAATCCAGAAATCCAAGCTGCCTTGTCAGGACGTATTCCTGTGGTACGCCGCGCCGATATGTTAGGTGAGCTGATGCGTTACCGTCATGGTATTGCAGTAGCGGGCGCGCATGGCAAGACTACCACCACTAGTCTGCTTACCATGATTTTAACCGAAGCGGGTTTGGATCCTACTTATGTGATTGGTGGTAAACTTAACGCGTCAGGCAAAAACGCGTCATTAGGTCAAAGCCGTTATTTGGTGGCAGAAGCGGATGAGTCAGATGCGTCATTTTTATCGCTGCGTCCGATGGCAGCGATTGTCACCAATATCGACCAAGACCATATGGAAACCTATGGTGGCAGTTTTGACAAACTAAAAGCCGCGTATGTGCAGTTTTTACAAAATATGCCATTTTATGGGTTGGCAGTATTGTGCGGTGATGACAAAGAGTTGTACGGACTGATTGATAAAATCGCGCGCCCTGTGTTGACTTATGGGTTAGAAAAACATAACGATGTGCAAGCCATTGATGTGGTGGCAGACGGCACCAAAACCCATTTTACCGTACTGCGTAAAGACCGTGAGCCACTGCCGATTACTTTGAACATTCCTGGTATTCATAATGTCTATAACGCCTTAGCGGCTATCACCATCTCCACCGATGAAGGTGTCAGTGATGAAGCCATTTGCCAAGCGGTCAAAAAATTTGCCGGCGTGGGCAGACGTTTTGAAAACAATGGTAACTACCCTGTAAAAGATGGCGCAGGCGATGTGCTATTGATTGACGACTATGGTCACCACCCAACCGAAGTGGCAATGACTATCAAAGCGGCTCGTCAAAGCTATCCCGATCGCCGCTTGGTGATGATTTTCCAGCCTCACCGTTTTACCCGTACCCGTGATTGCTTCGATGATTTTGTGGACGTATTGTCACAAGTCGATGTGTTAATGCTACTTGATGTGTATAGCGCAGGTGAAGCGGTGATTGAAGGCGCGGATAGTCGTAGTCTTGCCCGTACCATCCGCACCCGCGGACAAGTTGAGCCAATTATGCTGAACATCAATGACATGGATCAAATCCGTCAGGTGCTAGGTAGTATGTTAAAAGGCAATGATTTGCTGATTACCCAAGGGGCGGGTAACGTGGGTCAACTTTGTCTAGATTTGGCAAAAAACAATTTATTTCTCGCGGACAAATAACCGTTTGATTGAACAACCGCTTGACTGAACAATCACGCGGTAAACGGTTAGCAAACTTAAGGTATTGAAAAGCTATTTTAGCTTGCCCCTACTGCCAGCAGACGATTATTCTATGGGTGAGCTAAAATAGCCAAGTCATAGACAAGTTATATCCAAGCCATAGCCTAGAAATTTGGGTGAAATAAATATAGCAATAAATTCGGTTAACAAAAGATTAGGAATCAATATGTCAGAGCTTATCGATGTCAAACAATTTGGTAAAGTGGCGGTCGTCTGTGGCGGCTGGAGTGCTGAGCGTGAAGTGTCACTGACGAGTGGTCAAGCCGTGCTTGATGCGCTACTCGCTAAAGGCGTAGAAGCCCATCACTTTGACCCCAAAGAAACAGATATCTCACAACTGCGCGACTATGACCGCGTATTTAATGTGCTGCATGGCACTTTTGGCGAAGATGGCAGCCTACAAGGGGTGCTAGACGGTTTTAATATTCCGTATACCGGTTGTGGCGTGTTAGCCTCTGCAATTGCCATGGATAAGTTTCGCAACCGCCTAGTTTGGCAAGCGTTAGATTTACCAAACGTACCTTATGTCGTGCTTGACGACAATACCGATTTTACCGCTATCGAACAGCAGCTAGGTTTACCACTGTTTGTCAAACCTGCCGCTGAAGGCAGTAGTGTCGGTGTCTTTAAAATTAAAGAAGCGGGCGAGCTTGCCAAGACCTACCCACAGCTCAAACAATACCACGGCGCTATTTTGGCAGAAAAAGCCATTACAGGTGGTGAGTATGCTTGCTCAATCCTCGGTGATGAGGTATTGCCTAGTATTCGTATCATCCCAACGACCGAGTTTTATGACTACGAAGCCAAATACAATCGTGATGATACCGTCTACCAATGCCCATCAGATTTGAGCGAGGCGCAAGAACAAATCATGCAACAAATCGCAAGAAAAGCGTTTGCCGCCATTGGGGGCAAAGGTTGGTCACGTGTGGATTTTTTACGAGATGACGAAGGCACGCTATATCTGCTTGAACTCAATACGGTGCCAGGTATGACGAGTCATAGTCTGGTGCCGATGGCAGCAAAAGCGCGTGGCATGGATTTTGCGACACTATGCGTGCGTATCTTAGAACAAACGTTGAGTGAATAAGTCGTTTTCGTTTATATTTGTTTACAAAAAAAGTACTTGAATTGTCTAGAAGCGTATTATCTATTTACCATTCATTTCATTGAATTTGCTATGATATGCTTCTAAACATAAATCCTTGTAATATTTTTATTTATTTTGATTTTTGTTGTTGAGATTTTAGTAATTAATAATTTTAGACCGAGTTATGATTGGTCAATATGGCAAATTCATTTGTGGCAACTGCTTCTCTAGATACTACGCTCCCTAATCGCTTTCATCAGCTGCTGCCAAAGTTGTTAATGCTTGGCGTTGTGTTATTGTTGCTGATATTAGCGGCTTTCGCGATTAATGTGTTCAATAAATTACCCAATGCAGCCATCAGTTTGCAGCATAAAGGGTTAAATACCCAGCAAACCCTGCAGCTTCAGCAATTATTGGGCGAAAAAGCAGACACAAATTTACTCAAGGCTAATTTGCAAAGCTATGTGGCAAAACTTGAGACGGTAGATTGGGTAGGGCAAGCCGATGTGCGCCGCGATTGGCAACAAGGTATTGTGGTTAATGTAGTACCGCGCCAAGCCGTTGCCAAGTTTGGTAGTGAACGTTTAGTCGATGCCAATGGCACGGTATTTAAGCCCGCCGATAGCAATGACCTAAATAATACCAGCCTAATGCAGCTACAAGGCGATAGCCAAAATGCCGTTGTCATGATGCAGCAAATCAAGCAAGTCAGTGATTGGTTTATGCCACTGGGTATGAAAATTGAAGAAGTCATCGTAACGCCTAGAATGGCATGGCTATTTCGCTTTGATAACGGACTTCGGGTACTGGTTGATAATGACAATACGTCAGAAAAACTGTATCGACTAAGCATCATGTTACAAAATCAGCTTAAACCACAGCTTAAAACGCTGCAAACGGTGGATCTACGCTATAAAAATGGCATGGCAATTACCAAACGACCTTTGATACAGCAAGCAAGTGATACAACTGCCGTCAATGCCAAATCCGCTGATACTAAACCCGTGACCGATGCCAACTCAGCAACCGATTCGAAAACTAACGCCTTAAAAACCCCAGCCATTAGGTGAAACATAATTTTGTAGTGTTCTATGAAAAAGCCAGATCTGATCGTCGTCGTCCACCTAAGTGCTACCGCTATTCATACTGTGATTGGTCAAATCCACAGTGCGCAAGATATTCGTATTATCGGTTTATCTACCGTTAAAAACCATGATTTCGCGCAAGGTACCATTCGCCACCGCGAACGTCTAAAATCTGCCATCAAACAATCTATTCAGAACGCTGAAGACATGGCAAATTGCCGCGTAAACAGTGTTTGGCTGAGCTTTTCTACCCCAGATTTGCAAAGCGTCAATAGTGTGGGCGAAGTCAAAATCAAACACGATATCGTACAAGCCAAAGACGTGGTCGCCGCGCTGACCCAAGCCAAAAACAAACATCTCCAAGATGATTTGTATTTGATGCATTATGCCCAGCAAGGTATTGCTTTAGATGGCAATGCTGAGATGATTGATGATGCGATTGGGATGCAAGCGAGTGACTTGATGGTACTCTATCATCTGATGATGATGCCGGTCAAAGGTCGCCAAAATTTACAGCAATTGTTGCAAGAATGTGATGTCAGCATCGACCAAATGCTATTTGATGCTGTATCTACCGCCGAATATGGTTTATTACCCGAAGAAAAATACCATGGTGTATGTCTGATTGATATTGGGGCATCGACGACCAGTATCTGCGTTTACCGTGAAGATAAGCTGATTTATACCCATTGTTTTGCCGAAGGCGGACATCACGCAACACTGGATATCTCTATGCTGCTAGACGTCACCATTGCTGAAGCAGAGAATATGAAAAAATCCCAAGCCAATGTTGATCGTCATGGGATTGACTCAAGCCAATTTTTTACCATTAAGCGTTCACAGCATGACGATGAAAAAACCATTAATATGCTTGAGCTCCTTGAAGTCACGGAAGCCCGCTATATCAGTATTTTAGGTCATATTAAAAAAGAGCTGGATAAAGAAGGACTAAGTGAGTTTTTACAACAAGGCTATGTGATCACTGGCGGTGGGGCTGAAATGCGTGGATTATTGCCATTAGCCAAAAAAATCTTTGCCAATAAAGTAAACAAGGTCAATCAACACTCAGCGATTTCTGCCTATACCCAATATGGTGATGATGACAAGCTTCGCACCATTGCGGCAATGATTGGTGAGCGTAAATACCAAACCGCGTTTGGCACACTGTTATATAGTCAAAGCGAGGCGTTTCATCATAGCGAGAAAAGCTCACCTGACTCTTTGCAAGTTAAGCCCATGCGAGAAAAACTCAAAACTGTGAATAAATTTTTTGGTAAATTTTTCTAAAAAAGAGATGTTTAGTATTTTAAGAGTGCTCATGTTATGATTGACTCTAAAATCCACTAATTGTGTAATGATTTAATTGATATTTAATTTAATATGTTTGCTATTTATGCTGCTTAAGCCTACTTGACAGCATACGGAGATTTTCAATTATGGAAGCGAAGTTTAGTATTGTACAAGATCACACTGATACATTTGCCGATTCAGCCCGTTTAACCGTCATCGGTGTCGGCGGTGGCGGTGGGAATGCCGTTGAAACCATGGTGCAAAATGGTGTAAAAGGCATTACCTTCGTCTGTGCCAATACCGATAGACAAGCGCTTGACCGCCTGTCAGCGCCCAATAAAATCCAGCTCGGTATCAAAAATAACAACCGCGGCTTGGGGGCAGGTGCCAACCCAGAAGTAGGGCGTGAAGCAGCTGAGAGCGATGAAGAACAAATTCGCCAATTGTTAGAAAATTCTGACATGGTATTTATTACCGCGGGTATGGGCGGTGGTACAGGTACAGGCGCTGCGCCAGTCATCGCTAGACTAGCCAAAGAGCTGGGGGTCTTGACCGTTGCCGTGGTGACCATGCCATTTACCTTTGAAGGTGGCAGACGTAATAAAGTGGCTAGAGAAGGTATTGAGCAGCTTTCTAACTTTGTCGACTCCATCATCACTATCCCCAACGATAAACTGATGACAGTGTATGGCAAAATCTCTATGAAAGATGCCTTCAAAAAAGCCGATGAAGTGTTACTTCAAGCGGTGCAAGGTATCTCCAATATGATTTCAAAAGATGGTTTTATTAACATCGACTTTAACGATATTCGCACGGCAATGACCTCACGGGGTCATGCGATGATGGGTATCGGTAAAGGCAGTGGTGAAGACCGCGCTGAGATCGCTGCTGAAAAAGCCATCAAAAGCCCATTACTTGACAATTTATTACTTAAAAATGCCAAAGGTCTACTGGTCAACGTGGTGGCAAGTTCAGATTTCAATTTTGAAGAGCAAGAACGCATCACCCAAAAAGTGCATAGCTTGGTGGATATTGACGAAGCCAACATCTTCTACGGCGTGGTATTTGATGAAGACATGGGCGACGAAATCCAAGTAACCGTGGTGGCAACGGGTCTTACGCTAGATAATACCCCAAAGCACCCAACTAGAGATTTTGTCTCAGATGCCTCTAGCACCCACAAAGTAGAAGCAGGCACGCATGAACCTGCGTATGCGGCACGCCCGCAGCCCATCCCTGCACCTCAGCCACCTGTACAGCAAGCTATCGAGCCTGCGCCAGTACAACCGCAATCCTCGCAGCCACAACGCACAGGCAACAGTATTCAAGACTATCTACGTCGCCAGCAAAATCGCTAAAATACCGTATGACTTTTAACAGCCTCACAGCTTAATCGTTGTGGGGTTTTTTTATCACTGTAGCCAATCATAAAGGTCGGTAAAATCAATCAAGCATCACTATGATGTGGAAAGGGACAATGGTAGAATAGCCAAATGTAACAAATTATATCAACCTAGCTTTCGCTAAGGATGAATGCAATCTACTAGGGGGCATTATGCAGCAGCGTACTATTCAACAACCCATCAATCTTGAAGGCATCGGCTTACATAGCGGTAACCCTGTACACCTGCGATTTTCTCCTGCACCCATTGACTATGGGATTCAATTTTTACGTAGTGATGTGGCAGATGCACAGCCCATACCCGCTATCTATCATGCGGTAACCGATACCATGATGTCCTCAAATCTCACCAATGACTTAGGTCAGCGCATTGGGACAGTCGAGCATTTGATGAGTGCAATCGCTGCGCTTCAAATTGATAATCTACAAATCGAAGTGTCCGCCCCTGAAATTCCAATCATGGATGGTAGTGCCATCGAATTTGTGCAAATATTACAACAAGCGGGTATTGCCGAGCAAACCTCTGCCAAACGCTATATTCAGGTGTTGCAACCGATTGAAGTTCGCGTGGAGGATAAAGTTGCAGGATTTCGTCCCTACGATGGATTTATGTTAGATTTCCAAATTGACTTTAATCACCCTGCTTTTAATGCCTCACATCAAAAGTTTAAATTGGATTTTAATGAAGGCAGTTTTATCGAGCATATTGCCAAAGCGCGCACATTCGGCTTTTTAAAAGATATTGAATACCTAAAAAGCAATAACTTAGGGCTGGGGGGGAGTATGCAGAATGCTATTGTTTTAGATGATAGCGGCGTACTTAATCCTGAAGGGTTACGTTTTGACGATGAATTTGTACGCCATAAAGTACTAGATGCGATTGGTGACTTATACCTTGCAGGGCACCAAATTTTGGGCGAGTTTTATGCTTATAAGTCAGGTCATGCGCTCAATAATAAATTGTTACGAGCCTTATTTAGTGATGAAAATAACTATAAATTTGTAACAAAATATAACAATGTTAACTAGATTTATTTAATCTTATTAATTTTATTGTGTATTTTTACTAATCAGGAAATTTTACATATGGCTTGATTAGTAACATTTTTTTATCACAAATCTATTATTTTATTACACTAAATAAACGTAACCAATCCCTTTTAATATTTCAAATTTGGATATCTTTTTTCAGCCATTGGCTACTATAAGCGAACTAAAAATAAAAAAAAAGATATCTTTATCTACGCGGTTGATTGTAAATTTCTTCCTATCTGTTTACTTTTACTTGCACAAGCCATTAATCTATTGATAAATATTGCTATATTAGTAACATAATTTACATAAAGTTACATTGTAAATCAGCTACTTTAGTCTTTTATCAGTTTTTGTAACGCCGTTCTAAGCGGCTCGTTATCCGTGACAAGGTCACATAGCTGTGTTATATTTCGCTTCGTAGATTCGCTTAGCTCACAATTATTTACATTGCTAACATTCTGGTTACACTGTAAATTTGCCATTTGCGAGCCATGAATAGGTTTGACAATCACCACGCGAAAACGTAACTGATTAAATTGATGAAAATTATTATCGAACGCTTGCAGGGTTGACAGTAGCTGCTGCTGGTTGTAATTGAGATGATTGGCAAGGGTATGACTATTTGTACTCACCACAAGCCTAAACGACTCACAAGCAATCACTTGTAAGCTTGCTAAGACTTCCTGAGGCAACAGGTTTTGCCAAGCGCTGCGAATATCATCCGTCAACTGCTGTAACTGCTGCAGCTTTTTTTGAAACGGTAATTGATAGTTGGCAAGACGCTCAGTGCGAGAGGCAAGATGGTTGGTTGGTTTTTTCATAGTCAATGAGCAGTGTGGTGGGTAGTTAAGCGACAAAAAATTTGATTTAGTCTTAGCATTAGTGTAGATGATTTTAAGACCAAATTATAGTGAATTAAATCTTGCCAATGCGCTGTAGTAGCGCTTATATAATATTGGCACAGGGTTTAATAGCATAAGGTTTAACAAAGGATAAAAGATGAAGTTAGCTCTAATCGCATTACCAGTTGTTGCTTTAACCACAATGAGTCTTGCACAAGCTCAAATTCTATCGATTACCAATGCCGGTAAAACCAGTCAAGTTATTGTCCGTGAAGATGATGGTGAAGATTATTATCTGCCCTCAGATGCCGTCAATGCGGCTATCAAAAATCTAAGCCAACAAACCCAGCAAAAAGAAGACCGCCTCGCAAGTTTAGCACAAAAGTTATCGACTCAGCCAACCACCATTATCAACATGCCTGCAATGGGCAGCTATGCGGGTAATGGCATGTTGGCGTTGCGCCCAATTACGTCATCTGCGCGCATGAGTTCAGGTTTTGGCTATCGTATCCACCCGGTTACTGGTAAATCACAGTTTCATAAAGGGATGGATTTTGCTGCACCCATTGGCACCCCTATTTATGCCACAGGTAATGGTGTGGTGACTTTCTCAGGTTGGGGTACCGGGTATGGTCGTTATGTCGAAGTGGATCATGGCAACGGTACAGTCACCCGTTACGCACATACCTCTGCAAACTATGTTAACGTTGGCGATACGGTATATGCCAACCAGCAAATCGCTGCGGTAGGCAACACGGGTCGTTCAACAGGCGCCCACTTACATTATGAAGTCCGCCAAAATGGTCAAGCCGTCAACCCACAAACTTATTTAGCGTTAGCACCAGCGCGTTAATCGTGACACTATCTCGGTATATAAAAAAACTGGCTGATAAGCCAGTTTTTTATTTTTCGCTGTGCTATGCTTTAAAACCATCATAATTTAGGTATTTATCCAGTGTGCCTTGTTATGAAAGTCCGCTGGGTGTGCATGCTGTATAGCCCAATAACTCATTTTATCGACGGTTGGAGCTGAGTTATCTGCTAAGCTATTGTCTGGCGGTTGCTGAATCACACGCGTTGGATTTAGCGCATAATTACCATTTGCACCAACCAACTTGTCCAATGCTGATTTGGCAAATGTCATACCGACACGAAAAGTACCAACGCTAAACGCATATTGCTGCTCTACCGCTCGTACATGGGTGAGGAGCATTGGACTTGCAGAACACCAAAAAACAAGCGGAAGCTCGCTATCTTGTGTAATAGCTTGGCTAAAAAAATTGATATCCTCACCATAAGTCAGCGCTGTGATAGGCAAGCGCCGAGGGGGTAATTCATTCGGTATCCGATAGCTGTCAAAATAATAAATATTAAACTCACCATTGGTCGCCAAATTGACCTCAAGATACGGGCTATCTGCTTGGCTGTCTTTGGCAATAAAACACTCAAAACAATCTGCTTGCCATAAATAATCTTGGCGCATTACACGTTGAAGTGCCAATGGGCTAAATGTCGGAAAATTTGCCCATAGACCAGCTTGTAGAGCGGTTTGACTATCATCAATCTTGGGATGTGTAGCATCAAATAAGATAGTTAAAAATTTACTATCAGCGACCACATGTACTGAGAGCTGGTAGTCCAGTGTTGCCGATACGGTAAGTGGTTCAACCGCGCTCGTCAGTGCGAATGTCATACCCTGTAACGTGTCCATTGTAGCTTTAGCCAAAACGTGCCAAGTTTGATAACTTAGGATTGGCTTCTGGATTGCGGCGTAATAATAACACCATACGACCGATACTGGTGACCAAAATCGCATCAGTGGCTGCAGCAATCGCATTTGCCACAGCGTCACGATCTGCTTTACTACCGGCTGGGATTTTTACTTTAATCAGCTCATGATCGGTCAGTGCGCGCCCAATTTCTTCAATAACGGTTGGGGTAACGCCTTGACCCCCAATCATTACCACCGGGTTCAGCTGGTGACCGATGCCTTTTAAATGTTTGATATCAGCATTTGATAAGCTTGAATTTGCCATAACTGTCAATTGACCTATAAAAAAATTAGCCAGCATTATACCATATTAATCATTTTGCCTAATAAATTATGGGCAATACATAGGCAAAAACACATAGGCAAAAACGCTGCCATGACTTATCAATCTGCAAAAATCACTGGATTAAAAAAATCAATAGCCAATCCATGAGTTAACACAAGCTAACTAGGTGAAATATGCTAAAATAACAGCCTTAACCCTTGAGATTGTCAAAATTTACCAATGGTCATTCTAGGATGGCTTTGGGTTTTTTAGCCAAATCCCAAGTGAAGAATTTTTAAACTATATATAAAGGGTAGTTTGTAGAAAATTATGGCAACGCGTATTACCAACAAAAAATTGTCCAAAAGTAGCCGTGCGTGGATGAAAGAGCACATTGACGACCACTATGTCAAACTTGCCCAGCGCGATGGCTATCGGGCAAGAGCGGCTTACAAATTGCTAGAAATCAACGAAAAACTGCAGCTGATTAAAAAAGGCATGACGGTGGTCGATTTGGGTTCTGCCCCAGGCAGCTGGTCGCAAGTTGCTGGCAAACTAGTCGGTGACAATGGCAAACTCATTGCCTCAGACATCTTGCCCATGGACACGCTAGAGAATGTGACCTTTATCCAAGGGGATTTTCGTGAGCAAGAAGTCTTTGACAACATTATGGCAGAAGTCGCCGATAAAAAAGTGGAAGTGGTGCTATCTGATATGGCGCCCAATACCTCTGGTTTTACCGCAGTCGATCAGCCACGCATGATTTATTTGTGTGAGCTTGCCATGGACTTTGCCGAGCAAGTGCTCCCGGAAGGTGGCACTTTAGTGATTAAGGTATTCCAGGGCGAAGGCTCTGATGCTTTACGAAAAAATATGCAGCAGCGTTTTAGTAAAGTGCGTAGTATCAAGCCTGCAGCGTCACGCGCACGCTCAAAAGAAATGTATTGGATTGCTACCAAATAAGGTAATTTGCTTTAGTCTATCCGTGAAGTTAACTGGATAAAAATTGGTAATATGTTTTTACTAGAAAATAACAGAGAATTCGCTTGATAATGTTAAGGTAAATCCATATATCATGCTATATTGAAAGATTAATGTAACGTCTATTTTTGGTGAAACATCTACCTATCTTTGGTAAACATTTTGATTTAATCCCACTTTTTAATCAACCCCCTAACGCGAAGGATGAAAAACAACGTGAGCGACATGGTAAAAAATACCTTATTGTGGTTAGTTGTGATAGGGGTATTAGTGCTAGTCTTTAGCAATTTTGATACCCGCAATGAACCTGATAAGCTCAATTACTCCCAATTTGTCACTGCGGTGGCAACTGACCAGGTCAAAAGTGTCAAAATTGATGGTGAGCAAATTTCTGGCGAAAAGAAAAACGGCTCAACTTTTGAGACAGTGCGTCCTGCGGTCACTGACACTGAGCTAATGCCAAAACTTATCAAGCATAATGTTGAAGTTCAAGGCGCCACCCCTGAACGTCAAGGCGTAATGATGCAATTACTGATTGCAAGTTTCCCTGTGCTATTAATTATTGGTTTGTTCTTGTTCATCATGCGTAATATGAGCGGTGGTGGTGCAGGCGGTGGTCGCGGCATGGGTCCGATGAGTTTTGGTAAATCTAAAGCCAAAATGTTATCAGAAGACCAAATCAAAGTGACATTTGCGGATGTGGCAGGGTGTGATGAAGCCAAGCAAGAAGTAACAGAAATTGTTGACTTCCTACGTGACCCAGAAAAATTTACCAAACTTGGCGCGACTATTCCGCGTGGTGTGTTGATGGTAGGTCCGCCCGGTACTGGTAAAACCTTGCTTGCCAAAGCGATTGCAGGCGAAGCCAAAGTACCATTTTTCTCAATTTCAGGTTCTGACTTTGTTGAGATGTTTGTAGGTGTCGGTGCAAGCCGTGTTCGTGATATGTTTGAACAAGCCAAGAAAAACGCCCCTTGTATCATCTTTATTGACGAGATTGATGCTGTTGGTCGTCATCGCGGCGCAGGTATGGGCGGCGGTCATGACGAACGTGAACAGACTTTAAACCAGTTATTGGTTGAGATGGATGGTTTTGAAGGCAATGATGGGGTAATCGTGATTGCTGCAACCAACCGTGTTGATGTACTCGATAAAGCATTGTTGCGCCCAGGTCGTTTCGATCGTCAAGTACAAGTTGGCTTGCCTGATATCAAAGGCCGTGAGCAAATTCTTCGTGTACACATGAAAAAGTTACCCTCAACAATTGGCGTTGATATTCGTTCATTGGCACGTGGCACCCCAGGCTTTAGTGGTGCGCAATTAGCGAATTTGGTGAATGAGGCGGCACTATTTGCTGCACGTAACAACAAAGCGTCAGTTGATATGAATGACTTTGAAGAAGCCAAAGACAAGCTTTATATGGGTCCAGAACGTAAATCGATGGTACTGCGTGAGGAAGAGCGTCGTGCAACGGCTTACCATGAAGCAGGGCATGCCTTAGTAGCTGAAATGCTACCGGGTACTGACCCTGTGCATAAGGTTACTATTATGCCGCGTGGCTGGGCGTTAGGTGTCACTTGGCAATTGCCAGAGCATGACCAGACCAGCGTTTATAAGTCAAAAATGCTAAATGACATTGCGATTTTGTTTGGTGGTCGTATCGCTGAAGAAGTCTTTATCAATCAGCAATCGACTGGCGCGTCAAATGACTTTGAACGTGCTACTAAAATGGCACGCGCGATGGTTACCAAATACGGTATGTCAGATGCCATGGGTGTGATGGTATATGAAGAAGATGAAAACCAAGGTTACTTTGGTGCCTCATCTCGTACTATCTCAGAAGCGACTCAGCAAAAAGTAGATGATGAAGTTCGTCGTATCCTAGAAGCGCAGTATGATATCGCACGTGCATTAATTGAAGGTAATGCGGACAAAATGCATGCGATGGTGGATGCATTAATGAAATGGGAAACTATTGACCGTGACCAATTGCAAGACATTATGGCAGGTATTCCACCACGCGAGCCTAAAGTTTATCAAGAGCCTGTTAGAGTAAATTTTGATAAACCAAGCAATCCACCGACAAGTGGGTCGGGCTTAACGCCGCCGCCGTTACCTGCAATGTAAATTATCCATGATATGAGTTATCCAAAAACCGCTACCAACTTGATAGCGGTTTTTTTGTTTTTCACTTAAAATAGTAGAAAATTTTAGCCATCATTGTGGACGTCATGCAGTTACAGCCCATTCCCAACTTTGCCATTCATTATCATAATCAGACGCTCGATTTGTCTTATCCCCATATCATGGGCATTCTAAATGTTACCCCAGACTCATTTTCTGATGGCGGTCGATATAATCATATCGACCAAGGTTTGCGTCATACCGAGCAGATGATCAAAGACGGGGCGACGATTATCGATGTGGGTGGTGAATCTACTCGCCCAAACGCCAGTCCTGTGAGTGAACAAGAAGAAATTGACCGCGTTATTAAAATCGTTGAAGCGATTAATCATCACTTTGGTGAGCAAGTGTGGGTGTCGGTTGATACCAGTAGCCCGACCGTGATAACACTCGCCAGTCAAGTCGGCGCCAAAATTTGGAATGATGTACGAGCCTTGACGCGCCCCGATGCCATTGCTACCGCTGCCAAACTAGATATCCCTGTCATGCTCATGCATATGCGCGGTGAGCCAACGACCATGAATCAGCTCGATGATTATCAAGATTTATATACCGATGTTATTACCGAGTTACAGCAGCGCATTGATGAGGTTATGGCGGGTGGGGTCAGACGTGACAATCTTATCATTGACCCAGGGTTTGGCTTTGCCAAAAACGCCCAGCAAAATCTAGCATGGCTGAATGAATTTTATCACTTGCATAGGTTTAACTTACCTGTCATGGTGGCATTGTCCCGTAAACGCTTTGTTGGGGAAGTTCTCAAGTCAGCCAATCTACCCCATGACCCTACCGATAGAGATGTTGCTAGTATGGTCGCAGCTTTATTTGCTGTGCAGCAAGGGGCGTGTATATTGCGCACCCATAATGTAGCAGCGACTAAAGCAGGGCTTGCGATGTGGCAAGCGACGCAACAGGCAAAAGCTTCATAAAAATTTAAAAACTACATGAATTTAACGCGCAACGACAAGGATTTATCATGAGTGACAACCAGCCAGAACCTACATTAGAGCAGCGCAAAGTTATCTATCGTGCTAGACGCGGTCTAAAAGAACTTGATTATTATTTTGATCCGTATGTGAGAGCGCACTATCTAAAAGCCGACTCACAAGAGCAGCAAATTTTTGCAGAATTGGTGAAAGAAGAAGATCCTGATTTGCTAGACTGGTTTTTACACAATCAGCCGACCAAGCCAGAATTTGCTGATTTGATAGCCAAGCTCAAATCATTAAAAGCTTCTTCTTAATTGACTTAGATGAACGAGCGTTACTTATCGCGTCATAATACCTCATTTATTGACATTGATGCCACGCTCAAACCCAGTGTGGATAAAAAACTGCTTTGGGGGGCTTGTTTATGGGTGGTTGTTGGCATTTTAACACTTGTACCTTTAGCGCTTATTTATAAACTATTGCTAGGTATGGTCGCTATAGCCAGTCTTTGGTTAGGGCAAATCTCTAGTTGTCACTTATTGGCTATTTCATCGTTACACGCCAAACCGCAAAGTAACAATCAAACCTTACCTTATGACAACTTTGATTTTTTAACCTGGCAAATCCAGTGGGTACGTGGGGTTATCAAAGTACCTAGACAGAGTAAACAAGCGGTGTGGCAGGCAAATTTGCTGGGCATCGCTGATATGGGGTGCTTGGTGATTTTAACGTTTGAGTTGATAGAATCAGTACCAGCTAAAATCAGTGTAACCATTTGGCAAGACCAAGTGGATCGCGATACATGGCGGCAATTTAAGGTGTTAGCGAACACAGTAGGGCGATAACAAAAATGGTATATAAGTTATATTCAATATTGCTACAATTAAATCAACCAACTGTCGAGACGACTGCGCATTTTAGTTTGAACTTAAGTCTTTAACTTAAGCGCAGTTGGCAATGGGCGTGCGTCGGGCGTGCGTCAGCGCGGTATCATTGGTGATATACAATAATCATTGAAAAAGATAAATAAAAGGGAACGACCATGGGTCTATTAACAAGTCTAGTAACACAAGTGGCGCAAAGTGCCATTCAAAGCAAAATGGGCCAAAGCAGAATGGGCGGTCAAAGCCAAGCGGATATGGGCGGCCTAGGGAATATTTTTGGTAATGTTTTAGGCGGCGGGATGCAGCAGCCACAAATGCAATCAAACGGTTTTGGGTTGGATGATATCATCGGTATGGCGATGAACCAAAATCAAGGTATGTCCCAAGGTGGCGTGCTAGGACAAGTGCTGGGTAGCGTGCTAGGGGGTGGCTTGGGCGGCGGCCTAAGCGGTGGTATGGGCAATAACGTGGGTATGAACCAATTTCCACAAAGCCAAAGTGGCTTTGGTGGTAAAGGTATGTTAATGGCGGCTTTGTTGCCAATCGCGCTGATGTTTATTCAGCGTAATGGGGGTCTATCAGGGGCTTTTAATAAAATCCAAAACATGGGATTTGGTCATCAAGCCAATTCTTGGATGAGTGCTGACCAATCCAATCAACCACTGGATGCTAATGATATCAATCAGCTATTTGATAATAATGAGTTGGCGCAAGTTGCGGCACAAACTGGTGTCGACCAAAGCGAAGTCCGTCAAAGTATGGCGGAGCTTTTACCACAGTTATTTGACAACTTGACACCAAATGGCGACACCCAAACTGAGAGCCAGGCCAACAAAGAAATCAGTGATATTTTGGCGCAATTAGGCAATGCGAATCGCTAAATTAGCCTGACTAAAAAAAAGCCAGTGACAAAACTGGCTTTTTTTATTGGGTGTTCTTGCGATGTCTTGGGCAAATTTTGGTTCTGTCTATTTTATCTAAGACGTAGGCGAGGGCTGACCGCTTTTTTATAAAACAGCTAAAAGTGAAAATTCGTCAAATCGACTTGTTTACCCGTCCAAAGCGCAAAACTTAATGCCCCTTGATTGACCAGCATTCCCAAGCCATCCGAGGTTTTGGCATGTTTCGCCTTGAAAAAGTCCAAAAACGCCGAGGGTTTACCATACATCATGTCATAGGCAAAATCGACCGTCATATCCTTGGCGAACGGCAAGGTGTCTCCGCTCAGACCTATCGATGTTGCATTGATAATCACCTCAATATCGTTGGGCAAATCCGTCAAATTTGAAAAGGTGAGCTTGTCGGTATCAAATAATCGGGTTAAATTCTCTGCTTTTTCTACTGTGCGATTGGCAATATGCAGCGATTTTACTTGCGCATCTAGCAACGGCAAAATCGCGCCACGAGTCGCCCCACCTGCTCCCAAAATAGCAACATTTGCGTCCTTTAATGTGATGCCTTGCGACAATAAATCCGCCACCAAACCGCGACCATCGGTATTGTCGCCATACAGTTTGCCCGCTTTGATAGCAAGGGTATTGACTGCACCCGCCAAGCGCGCGTATTCAGATAGCTGACCGCACTGCTGGCACAGCGCAAATGCCATCTCTTTAAAAGGTACGGTCACATTTGCCCCTGTGCCACCGCCTGCAAAAAATGCTTCGATGACAGCAGTAAAGCTGTCGACATCGTTGGGACAATATTGGCGTTGGTAAGACAAAGTGATGCCAGTTTGTTGGGCAAACGCTTGGTGCAAATCAGGCGATTTGCTATGGGCAATCGGATTGCCGATTACCATGCAATGATAACGGACGTTTGAATCAGGAATTGATGACATGGGAAAACCTATAATACGATGAGTAAAATTACCAATTGCCACCACTTTACAATAACTATGGCTGCGACATCAATGCTGGGTTTTGATTGGCTAGGTTATGATTGGGTGGGTGTAAAGCGTAGCTATTCATCGATTCGGCTAAAAATAACAACAAAAGCGTACTGTTAACCGCTATCAATGCCTTGTTACAATGCGCTATTCACACCAACCCGTTATACAATATACGTTTACACTACACAATGAAGCTAATTGCCTGCAAAACGCTTTTTTTATCGCGTCAAAACCGCTTAGAACATCGGATAGACGCTACCCAAAAAGGCACTACCAAAAAATTCGCTACCCAAAAAGGCACTACCCAAAATAAACGCACTTGGTCAAAAAATCTTGGCTGGGGGTGGGTTATCCTAGCATTCACCTTAACTGGCTGTGATAAGGTTAAACAAATCGCCTCACAACACAATGCCAGTGTGACCGCTAGCACGACCGCATCGACCACAGCCGCCAATCCGTCTATCAACCCTACCTCGCAGCCAACGCCTGTGGTCTATCCCATCAATGAATGGCAGCAACAAACGCTGGCAAACAAAGTCAGTATCCACGATACCGAAGCCATGACGTTATTATTAGGTCAACCCATCACCATTGATAAGCAAAGCTTGGACTACCGAAGCAATGTGGCAAGTAAATATAGTTTTGCCAAAACCGGTGAGCCGTATTTTGATTTGCTTGATTCGCCTATGTATATCGAGTTACAGTGGTATTATGCCAGTGCCTATGACAATGCCAGCGTTAAAAACATCAGCATCCAGCATGCCAAAACAGCGTTTCATCTGACCCAAAATTGGTTTGGACAAGATGGCTCAGACATTGTTGCCTACATGGTGCAAGGACAGCCGATTAAAAATACGAGCTACCACGGAATTTTGGTAGAATTAGCACGCTGTGACAATTATCATTGTGACTTGGTAATCAGAAAACCCACTGTCACCGCCAAAAAAAGCAGCTAATTGATGCGGCTTTCACTGTAACACAGTCAACTATCAATTTAATCAAGTAGCCAAATAACCATGTGGTATTCATTATCTGATGCTCAGTATGCCAAGCAAACGCCAATCACCGCTATCGATATTGACTCACGGGTGATAGCGTATGGCGATGGGTTTTTTACCACCATGGCGGTGGTGGCAGGACAAATCAATTGGCTGAGTTACCACTTAGATAGAATCGACGAGAGTGCCCAGGCGTTACAACTCAATTTAACCAACGCTGACTTAGACGCAGCCAGTTTAGAATCCTTCAATTTAGAATCCCCCAATCATACTATCCGCGCATACTTCAATAGACAGTTAGCCAATTTTGCTAAAACCCTCAATCACGGTATGCTTAAGCTTATAGTTTGCCGAAGAAACCAACCTATCAAAGGCTATGGATTTTGCAACTCTGAATTTGACGCTTTTATTAAGCTCATGTCCACCGATAAGCCATTATCACCGCAAGCCAATCAAGTCATCATCCAACCTCCCGCTACCGCGATTTGTCTTACGCAGCAAATTGCATGTCTACCAAAACCCTTGGCAGGACTTAAGCTACTAAACGCCCAAGATAAAGTGATGGCAAGTCACGAGCTGTGGCAGCACCAAACCCAAAATGCGCAAATGATTGATGGGCTGGTACAAGATGTGATGGGGCATTGGGTAGAAGGTACCTTTTGCAATGTGTTTTATCAGCTTAATCATGAAAACATGTGGTACACACCGCCCATCAGCCGCTCAGGGGTAAAAGGGGTGATGCGGCAGGTGTTATTGGCTAAGTTTGCCCAGTCCGATAGGGGGCATGAAGAGCGATATTTAACCAGCGAGGATTTAGCCAATATCACAAGCTTGTTCTTTTGCAATGCGGTACGCGGGATTTTGCCCATTCAAGCATTGAGGCTACCCAATGGGCAGTCGAAGGCGCTTGATTTGGCCCCAATCTATGCGCAAAAATTAACTTAAATCGTGTTGCTGGTAACCAAAAAAAATTGCTATTTTTGTCATTAATTGTTAAATTCTCGCTAATTGAGTCAATATAAGCTTTCTCTATGAACGACCAATCTAATAATAATATGTCTAATAACTCAGAAGGTTCTGAGCATCATCCTACTCAGCACAGTGACGCACCTCACGCCGCGGATATTCCAGATTCTCAATTGCAGGACAATCATAGCAAAGATAAGGATATCAAGGATAAGGATGACGAAGACCCTCATAGCAAAAACGTCAATATTAACGATGCTTGTCTGATTAATCGTTCAACGCGAGAATTCAATGACAATATCACCGGTAGAAACAAAAAAAATAAATACCGTCTACTGGGACTAGTGGGGTTTATTGTATTGGTGCTAGGCTGGTTGTTATTTGCTTGGTATAACACCTTATATGGCACTATCACCCAACCAAAGCAGATGGTGACTATCAATAAAGGTCAAACCTACTATGCGCTGGTAGACGACTGGGATAAAAAGAAAAAGCTGTTCGTCGCGCCACTTGCCAAACTATATATCAAAATGACGGTGGATAAACCGCTCCATTCAGGGGTCTATCAACTGCCTGAAAATCCAAGTTTTGCCAATTATTTAGCCATGCTGCAACAAGGTGAAAAAGTCGCTTTTATTAAAGTGCAAATCATTGAAGGCAAAACAGCCAAAGATTTATATCAACATTTGATGGACAATAAAGGGATTAAAAACGAAGTTATTCATGGTAGCAAAGTTGACGTCGATAAACTTGGGCTCAATATCCCTGCTGACTACCATCCGAATGGCAACCTTGAAGGTTGGTTTTCACCGGACACCTATTATTTTAATGAAGGTAGTAGCGATAAAAAAGTGCTAACGGATTTATTTACCCGTCAACACACAGCATTGATGGAAAACTGGAACAATCGCCAAGCCAATTTGCCGTACAAGACACCGTATGAAGCGCTGATTATGGCATCGATTATTGAAAAAGAAACCAGTGTCGAAAGTGAGCGTGGTGAAGTCGCAGGCGTGTTTGTCAATCGTCTGAAGAAAAACATGCGCCTACAAACCGACCCCACCGTGATTTATGGTATGGGCGATCGTTACGATGGCAATATTCGCAAATCTGACCTTGAAGAAAAAACCGCTTATAACACCTACCAAATTGACGGCTTACCACCGACACCGATTGCCTTGCCAAGTATTGCATCCATTAAAGCGGCACTTCACCCAAATCAAACTGATTCGCTGTATTTTGTGGCAACGGGTAATGGCGGTCATAAATTTACCAGTAATTTAGAAGACCATAACCAAGCGGTACAAGACTATCTGCGGGTGATGCGTGAAAAACGCGCCAGCCAAAACAGCCAATTAGGTCAGTAAAAAACGATACCCATGCAAACAGCTGCGAAAGCCCCTATTAGCGAACAATTTATCTCATTTGAAGGTACCGAAGGGGTGGGTAAGTCCACCTTGATTGCCAATGTCGCAGCGCATTTGACCGCGCAAGGCATCGACTTTATCCAGACCCGAGAACCGGGCGGCAGTCCGTTTGCTGAGCAGTTACGCGCCATGTTACTTGACCCAGCAACGACTATGACAGAAGACAGTGAACTCTTATTGATGTTTGCGGCGCGTGCCGATCATGTGGCGCAAGTGATTTTGCCAGCGCTCGCACAGGGTAAATGGGTGCTGTGCGACCGCTTTACCGATTCCACCATTGCCTATCAAGGGTTTGGGCGCAAACAGGGCGATAGGGCAGAACTTAGCAAAATTGAATTACTGATTAGGCAGTTTGTGGCAAAAATGCCAGATATGACCATTTGGTTAGATTTACCGGTGACAGAGGGGATGAGCCGTGCCAAAAATCGCGGCAAACTAGACCGCTTTGAACAAAATCAGCTAGCGTTTTTTGAGCGGGTACATCAAGGATTTGCTTATCAAGCAGCGCAGCAACCGCAGCGCGTCAAACGCATTGATGCGCAGGGTACAGCCGATGAAGTGTTGGCAAAAGTGCTAACGCAGCTGGGTATTTAATGTCGTTATTTAGTGTTATTACTTAGTACCATAAAGCTTTTAGAACTATTGTAAAAAAAGGGGATGATAAACATTCCCTTTTTTATTTAACCCATACTATGGCATAGATGGGGTTAAAATCACGTCTGCCGCGACTGGCAAAGTTTGCGGAAAGTCTTTGTTGTAATGCAGTCCGCGCGATTCGTGGCGACGTAGCGCCGAGCGCACAATGAGCTCAGAGACTAGCAGCAAATTACGCAATTCAATCAGATTTTTGCTGACCACAAAGTTGGCGTAGTAATCATTTACTTCTTGTTTTAACAACAAAATGCGGTTGAGTGCGCGATGTAGGCGTTTGTCTGAGCGCACAATACCAACGTAGTGCCACATGCTTTGGCGCAATTCATCCCAGTTTTGTAGTAGGATGACTTCTTCGTCAGGGTCGGTTACATGTTGGCTGTCCCAATCAGGAATAGCAGGAATGGGGGGGACGCGATTTTCTGCAAATGCGGCGGCAATATGGCGCGCTGCAGTCATCCCATACACAAAACATTCTAATAGCGAGTTGCTCGCCATGCGATTGGCGCCATGCAGACCCGTAAATGACGTTTCGCCCATGGCATATAAATTGAACACATCGGTTTGGGCGTTTTCATTAACCATCACCCCGCCACAGGTGTAGTGAGCGGCGGGTACTACGGGGATTTTATCTTGGGTCATGTCAATGCCCAGCTCTAGTAGCCGCTCATATAACATAGGGAAATGACCTTTAATAAACGCTGGGTCTCTATGAGTAATATCTAACCAAACATGACGTATTCCCAAACGCTTCATCTCAAAATCGATGGTGCGAGCCACGATATCACGCGGTGCCAGCTCACCCCGTTCATCGAAGCGAAGCATAAAGCGCTCACCTTCTGGATGTTCTTTGGTTGCTGGCAGGCGCAGGTAGGCACCTTCACCGCGCATGGCTTCGGTGATTAAAAACGAACGCGCTTCTGGATGATAGAGACAAGTAGGATGGAACTGATTAAATTCCAAATTCGCAACGCGGCAACCTGCGCGCCATGCCATCGCGATACCATCCCCCGTGGCAATATCTGGGTTGGATGTATACAAATACGCTTTTGAAGCACCACCGCATGCCAAGGCGATAAAGGGTGCGGTAAAGGTAATGACTTGATTGGTGGCCAAATCAAGGGCGTACAGCCCCACGGCACGATTGGGCTCGCTAATCGGACTGTAGTTGTGTTTGCTAAGCTTATTGGTGGTGATGACATCAATGGCAGCGACATACTCAAACAGTTTGACATTCGGACATTGTTTGACACGTTTGACTAACGTGGTAGAAATGGCCACCCCAGTGGCATCTGCCGCATGGATGATACGACGTTTGGTATGACCACCTTCACGGGTCAGGTGCAAGGTTTCGTTCTCATCCAAGGTAAACTTGACACCTTGTTTGAGCAAAAACTCCACCGCTTCTCGGCTATGCTCTACCGTAAAACGTACCGCATCTTCATGACAAAGACCTGCCCCTGCAATCAAGGTATCATCGACATGCTCATCAACCGAGTCATCATCCGATAGTACCGCTGCCACGCCGCCTTGGGCATAAAAAGTGCTGGCTTCAGTGAGCTTGTCTTTTGCCAAAACAGCAATCGATAGATGGCTTGGTAAGGATAAAGCTAACGATAAACCTGCACCGCCACTGCCAACAATCACCACATCAAATGCGTGGCGATGGTTAGCCTGTGCTTGCGGCTTTGTAGTTTCTTCGATATAGGAGTTTGACACATTAACGCTTGCTGTCATAAGGCTGACGTCCTTCAAATTAATGAGTTAAAGAGCCAAAAAAATCTAAACCAGCGCTGAGCAAATTGGGTCAGCGTGCTACATTTAAAAGGCTGTGTTTAAAAGGCTATTTTAAAAGCTATGGTTAAAAGGCTATGGTTAAAAAAGCCATGGGAAAATAAGCTATCATATCAGCTTTTATAAATGATGGCGGATTTTTTGTACGGTTTGTTTTTTAAGTAGCTAGCCCATCTAAATAGCCCATGGTTAAGGCTAAACAGGGTGCGACGTAGAAAAAGCGCTCATCTTTGTTTTACCGTCGCTACCAGACAACGCGGTCAAAACGCAAAGTTAGGCATTTTTCGATGAGTTAAATACAAAAAACTCGCCTAGCTGTTAATCCATTTTTTGCGATATGATGACAGTTTGAATTGTCATATCCATCATTGCCATTTATAATGGGCGCTTTTTTTTATACGTATTTGTCACCCAAATTATTGATTATTCTGTAAATTTAGGTAACGCTTTATATGGGTAGTAGCATGATTGGCAGTTGGCTAGGTCATCTTGGAGCGCTCATTGCCGTCTTGGTAATCCTATGGTCGTGCCGAAAAACCGTGCAATTCAAAGCGCGAACAGATAACCTGCAAATCCTGCTGCAACTGGTCAGTTTCTACGCGCGCTATTGGTTTGTTTGGTTGTTGGTGTGGGCAAACGTGCAACTGCTGTATGACAACCAAGCCATCTACTGGCTGCTTATCGCGTTATCGTTGTTGTATATCTATATGAGCTGGGTTGAGCCCAATCGGCTGCGCGTTTCGCGTTTTTCAATTAATTTGACCGTACCTACGACCTATCAAGCTGCGACCGATATTTCATTGGCTGCGCCATCGTCACAACCTATCAAACGACAACCTATAAAACTTCATCAAGCTGCAAAAATTGCGGTGCTGAGTGATATCCATATTGGTATATTTTCTAACCCCCATCAGTTAGCGCGTTTGGTGAAATGCCTTAATCGCTTAGATGTTGATGCGGTGCTGATTTTGGGTGATTGGTTATATCAAGCGACAACTTTGGATGCCCATCTAAGTCCATTTAAAACGCTGAACAAGCCTTGCTATACCGTCTTTAGCGATGCCGATACCCGGCAGGTTGTCGATGATGCGCAAAATAGCGAACCTGCTAGAAATATGCAGTTAATGAACATCTTGGCAACCTTCGGTATTCAATTATTGCCTGAGCAAGGCTTGCGCATTGCCGGGATAAAAATCATAGGTATTCATAATGGCAGTACAATGGATTTACCGCGCGTGATTGAACAGCAGCGCAGCGCGGGCCAGCCATTAGTGATTGCCACCCATGATATCAAGCAGTTAGAAGCCAATCCGCGAACGTTAAGTGACGCCAACAACGATACTTTGGTGATTGCGGGACAAACCCATGGGGGTCAGGTCAATATACCTATACTGACACCGCTGATGGTGAGAGCATTGACAGGTAATAAACTGGCAGCGGGGTTACGCACACCAGATATACCCAAACAATCCGACTATCATCCCAAAGCATTCAATGAGGATGACAAACCCAGCAAACGCTACCAAGTATGGGTGAATACTGGGATTGGCATGACAGGATTGCCGTTTCGGTTTAACTGCCCCCCTACCATTGATGTGCTAACCATCCAAGTTCAAACGGTTGATGCTTAACCCATACCATTCGCCACGGTAAGCCAGCGACTATAAACCAGCTGCTGCCTTATTATCTAGTTGAGTGAGGTCTATAACCTGATTGGCTACAGCGGTGGAGAAACTTGCGTTTGCTATCAAAGCGCTTAAACTTCGCCCTAAATGTATGCTACACTAGACAAAAATTTTCAAAAAATTGTCGCAGCTGTTACATATTCTACTTAAGGTTTTGTCCAAGGTATTGTTATGACCCCCATTTTAGATAAACTACAAGGCTCTATGGTCGCATTGATTACACCTATGCATAGCAATGGTGACGTCGATTGGCAATCATTGGCAAATCTCATTGATTGGCAAATCGAGCAAGGTACGGACGTACTGGTATCGGTTGGTACGACCGGTGAATCCGCAACCTTATCCATGCAAGAGCATGTGGATGTCATTGAATTTACCATGAAGCAAGTGGGTGGTCGTATTCCCGTCATCGCGGGTACCGGCGCTAACAATACAGTTGAAGCCATTGAGCTGACCCAGCACGCCAAACAGGCGGGCGCTGATGCCGCGCTGCTTGTAGTGCCTTACTACAACAAACCGACCCAAGAAGGGCTATACTTACACTATAAAGCCATTGCCGAAGCCGTAGACATTCCCCAAGTGCTATACAACGTACCCGGGCGCACTGTTGTTGATATGCAGCAAGCAACGGTCGAGCGCTTAGCGGACATCGAAAATATCATCGCGATTAAAGATGCGACCGGTGACGTGGCGCGTGGTGCCAAACTGATTGAAGCAGTAAAAGGTCGCATGATTGTATTGTCAGGGGATGATGAAAGCGCGCTTGCGCTGATGCGTCATGGGGCAAAAGGCAATATTTCAGTGACCGCCAATGTCGCACCAAAAATCATGAGCCAAATTTTTGGCTTGGCACTCAAAGGTGAGTTTGAACAAGCCGAAGCATTAAACCAAAAAATAGCCCATTTACACCAAGATTTATTTATCGAGTCAAGTCCCATTCCTGCAAAATATGCCTTATACAAAATGGGTCATATCGAGCAAGGTATCCGTTTACCATTAACTTGGCTTACCCCAGAACACCAACAAGTGATGGATGAAGCACTTGCCAAAGCAGGTTTACTATGAAAAAAACACGCAGCACCAACCGCAATCGATTCAACGCCCAGCTAGCCCTAGCGATTATTGCCTCTGCTAGCATTGCTATGACAGGCTGTACTACTTTTAAACGTAAAGTTGGCGACAATTCTTTGGACTATACAAAGACCAAAAAACTTGAACCCATCCAATTACCGGCAGATGCACAAACGCTACCTTTTACGCCAGTTTATGCAGTGCCGCAATCGGGTGAAAATACGTTAAAAATCACAAAAGAAGGCAGTAAGCGTTTTGAGCTACCGCGTCCAATTAGTACCGTAAAATAAAGAGTGGCTGATAGCATCGATGATAGTTGGCAGCTGGTGTTGCTAACCGCGTATCAGCCAATCAATGCAACTGTCATAAATTAGCTACACTGAGCCAACCTTAGCCAATCTTAAACAGCCATTTGGGAATTACCATGCAAAAACTCGATTTACTTTATAAAGGCAAAGCAAAATCAGTCTTCGAAACTGACAATCCAGATTATGTGATTTTAGAATTTCGTGATGATACCTCTGCGTTCAACGGCGAGCGTATCGAACAGTTAGCGCGTAAAGGCAAAGTCAATAACCGCTTTAATGCCTTTATCATGCAAAAACTCAGCGAAGCAGGCATCGAAACCCATTTTGAACAGCAATTATCAGATGAAGAAGTGCTGGTTAAACGCCTAACAATGATTCCCGTCGAGTGTGTGGTACGTAACTATGCAGCTGGCAGCCTAGTACGTCGCTTAGGATTGCAAGAAGGTCAAGCGTTGACACCACCTACCTTTGAATTATTCTATAAAGATGACGGTCTGGGCGACCCAATGGTAAATGATTCATTAGCGGTATCACTCGGCTGGGCAACGCAAGCACAACTGGATGAAATGAAAGCCTTAACCTTCAAAGTCAATGACGTGTTATCAAAAATGTTTGATGACGGTGGTTTGATGTTGGTGGATTTCAAACTAGAATTTGGGGTATTCAAAGACCGTATCGTACTGGGCGATGAGTTCTCCCCCGATGGTTGCCGCGTCTGGGACAAACAAACCAAGAAAAAACTGGATAAAGACCGTTTCCGTCAAAGCCTAGGTGATGTAGTCGAAGGTTATGAAGAAGTTGCCCAACGTATTGGCGTGTCTTTGGTTGATGAGTCAGGTCGATAAATCGGACGCATTCATCAAGCTAGCTAATCGCTACAGCGAATCTAATTAAGTCCAATTAAATTTGGATGAAATGTAAAATAGATAAACATCTAAAACTGGGGCTTGCTCCAGTTTTGTGTTTTTAGCAGGTTATTTAAGTTTAAGTTTAAGTTTAAGTTTAAGTTTAAATTTTTAGCCCTCAATATGATTAATAAAAGAGCCTCTCACTTGGACAACCCTATCACTCATCAATATATCAAGCATCCGCTTACCACCTTGACCCAATTCAATCGTAATCCTAGACCTTGGCATATGCCATTGTTTGTGGCATTTGCGATTAGTTTTCCAGTGGTGGTAGGCGCGTATCTGGGTGATTTACGCATGGGGCTACTCGCGTCACTCGGTGCGATGGTGATTTTAAACTTACCCTACACTGGGTCGTTATTGTCTCGCATGACCACGGTATTGGCGTGTAGTTTTGGGATGGTCGCGTGTTTTGCCGTTGGTTTGGTCGCCCACAACGTACCCATCTTGACAATTCCCTTGATGTTTTTTGTGACCTTTTGGTGTACGCTGTTTAGCCGTTATTATAAGTTACCACCGCCTGCTGGGCTGTTTATCATCATGGCTTCAGCGATTGCGCTGTTTATGCCTGCACCCGTGTCACAAATCCCACAGCTGATTGGCGTGGTGGCATTGGGCGCGTTGTTTGCGGGGATGGTGGCGTGTTTTTATGCGTTATTGCTGATTTATAATAAGCCTGTCTTACCGGTAAACACACCGATGCCCGTGCGAGAGATTTTGGGTGATACGCTCATTGTATCGGCGTTTATCGCTTTATCATTGCTGCTCGCGCTGTGGCTAGAGATGCCTAAGCCCTATTGGGTGCCGATGAGCTGTTATGTCATCATGCAAGGGATGAATTTTCAAAGCATATGGATCAAGCAGATACATCGTATTGTGGGTACCGCGATTGGTATGCTGCTAGCTTGGCTATTGCTATCGGTGCATTTGAGCGATATGGGTGTGGCGCTAGGCATTTTTGGCATGATGTTTTGTATTGAGACTTTTGTGGTACGCCATTATGGGGTGGCGGTTATTTTTATCACCCCACTGACCATCTTTTTGGCAGAGTACAGCGCGGTGCAGCCTACCGCAATCACTGCGATTATCGTCACGCGGTTTTGGGATACCGTGCTCGGCTGTCTCATGGGTGTGCTAGGCGGTATTGTCATTTTATCACCGATGGTGAGGCAAAAATTACAAGTCATCGTCGATAAAATCGTGGCAAAATTGCCAATTTAGCTTTTTTATCCAAAAAAACAAAAAAGCCACTCGATAATCTGGGTGGCTTTTTTATAATCTTTAAAACTCATCTTTAACACTAATGCTTAAAACTAACCGCTAACATGAATCGCTCAATCCCAAGACAGTCATCACCCCATCGAGTCCTGCGACCGTTACCGCATAATTCGCTTGGTCGCGCACAATCGGTTTGGCGCGATAGGCAATACCGATATCAGCTAGCCCTAGCATCGGCAAGTCGTTAGCGCCATCGCCGACAGCGACAGTCTCTGACAGCTTAATGCCTAGACGCTGTGCCACGGCTTGCAAAATTTCGGCTTTACGCTTGCCATCTACAATTGCTGAGGTGATTTCACCTGTCACTAGATTATCGACGATATCTAGGTCATTGGCATAACTTTCATCCATCCCTAAGCTGTTTTTCACGTATTCGGCAAAATAGTTAAAGCCGCCTGAGACCAATACCACATAGTAACCATGATTTTTCAGTGCGCTAATCAAGCGTTTTGCCCCTGGGCTAAAGGTAATGTGATTGGCAATAATGTCTTCGAGCACCTCACTTGATAACCCTTTAAGTAAAGCTACACGGCGAGTAAAGCTTTGGGCAAAATCAATTTCCCCACGCATCGCAGATTCGGTGATCGTATCGACTTGCTCACCAATCCCGGCTTTTTTTGCCAATTCTACAATCACTTCTTGCTCAATCAAGGTCGAATCCATATCAAACAACGCCAATTTATGCGGGCGCACCAATGTCGCAAGGGGCATGACATTGATATCTACGTGATAGAGGTTGTTGGCGGCGACTTGTTTGACCCGTTGCGGTAAGTCGCTGATATCGCTATCTGATTCCAGCGTCACAATCCAGCGAATCGTCGTCACAGGGCTGGTCTGCTCAGCTTGGGCGAGTGTGTCATTGGCTTGCCAATCAAGCTCATTGACTAAGGTATCTTGATGTAAGAGGCGAATGGCAGGCTGAAGGCTTGCAAGGGTTTGGCTAATTTGGCTCAATAGCCCCAATTCAAACTTGGCAGCGCTTAGGGTAATCGCGTAACTATGGGGAAAATGCTGATTAAGTTGATACAAAAAATTCGTCGTCATGGTAGTTTACCCCTTGTATGCCAAAAAAATAAACATGATAATGTAGCATTTAATCGCTCCTAAAGAAAGTTTAATCTACCCATGAATCATCTAGCCCCCCGTCAAGGCAAATTCGCTATTGTGCTACTTATTAGTTTTTGTTTACATTTTTTGATGCTGACTTTTAGTAGTGAAAAATCCCAATACGAGCAGCGTACCCAAAAGGGTGAAAAAATTGTTGAACAGTTAGCCAAAGAAGCCATGGTGGGCATCACGAGCCAAGATAGAATTAGCCTGAGCGTCTTGGCAAACCGCTACCAAGTTGATCAGGAAGTCGCCAAGCTTGTCATCAGTGACCAAAACAATCAGCCGCTGGTGCAAACGGGACAAGCGCAAAACGAAGTGGGGCAGGTGATTGACAAACCCATTATCCAAAACAACCAAGTTCTCGGTCACGCCACCATCATCATGAAAGCGGTCTCCAAAGGCGAGATTGTCAGTAGTCAGTGGTTGTTTGTATTAGGGTCAGCAATTTTGCATGGGTTTTTATGGCTGATTTATGGCTATATGGCGCGCCCAACGCAGGAACAGCTTGCGCAATTGGGCGAAAAAGTCCAGCAACATATCGCGCTTGCGCGTGGTAGCCTAGCACCCAGCAACAGGGTATTGACAGCCGATGGTGAATTGCAGTTGAACGACGACACCTTATACAGTAAAGCAGAAGATAGCAGCGCGGCCTCGCAACCTGCCGCCACTGGCAAAACCATCAATGATTTTTTAAATCGAGAAAAATCAAAATCTGCTAACGACGACCCCCAAGCCCGGCCTACAGCCACTGAGGCGATTGACAATCCGGCTCAAGAAACAACGGTAGACAGCCAAAAACAACCTGAAATTGAATTACAAATTCATTTTTACGACCAGTATCATCTGCTAAAACGGGTGGCACCTGAAGTTGCAAAACCGTATTTTCAATTGTGTAATCAGTTATTGATGCGCGCATCAAACAGCTTGTTTAATTCCTCAAACAATGTGTTAAATCGCTATATCAAAGACGTGTATATCAAAGACAACTCGCATTTTAATGCAAAAGGCGCAGTCATTCATCTCGCAGGTAAAGCCGAGCAATTGCCACTGGCAGCGGTGCTGTTGTCAAAATTGTTGATTATCCTCAATCAAGTGGTATACGAAAAACACCGTGAGCTATCACGTTTTGCCTTACCATTAACCATTGGTACCAGTATCAGTCATCAATTCGATGACGTACAAAAACTGATGGCAAACCACGCCAAAGAAGATGGTTTATTGCTCCTGTATCCGCTCGATTTGCTTAAAACTTTAGATGGTAAAGTGCAGTTTAAAAACCTGCAACATCCGACCACTATCACAGAGCGTGAGATGGTTTGGTACAACGGTTTATCAGAAACCTTGATGACTGAACTCATTGCCAAACGCGATGATATTTTGACCGCCACAGAAAAATAAACGAATCATGGCTATTTTTTCTTTCGCCACTTGACTTGACCGACAAAACCCATTATAAGGCTTTATGAAATTGCAAATTTATCGAATCGACCAGCGAAAGGAGCAATAAATGGCTGATCCAGATATTGATGATAGCTTTGAAGATGACAATTTTGATGATGATGATGACGCGCGACTCGTGGATGACGACGCATCGGGTCGAAGTCGGGCAAGTAGTCTTGAAAAACGTCGTTTGATTGACAATTTATTGGAAGAAAAGCGTCTAGAGCGCTCACTCAAAGACAGCTTTGATGACGATCTTGATGACTTAGACGATGACGACGATTTTGACGATGATGAGTTGTAAGTCAAGCAAAAGGTTAATACACTAGGTATTAACCTTTCTTTTTTCAATCCGCTTTTTTGATAGCATACTAGGATAACCACCATGGATTTTGATGATTTAATCGATTTTTTAGACAGTGATGACAACGAATTTGGGCTATCGAGCATCGCTACACACGGCTTTTTAACCGCCTCTATTGTCGGCAAACCTTTACACAATTGGCAAACCTATCTTTTTGAAGGGCATGAAAAACAAGTCAAACCAGATGTGCTAGCAGCCATTGTACAATGGCGTGATGAGCTGCAAGCCATGCTGCAAGATGAGCGTGAAATTGAGCTACCTTTTGATGTCGACGAAACTGACTATCTAGATATTGAAAACTCAGAAATTAGCGAATGGTCGGTGGGTTTTGTTGATGCCATGTATGCCAGCGATGACGAAGAAGATGATTGGTTTGATGATGACGAAAGCGAAGAAGATGTGGCAATGCTGACGTTACCGATGATTTTGTTTAGTGGCATCGATGAAGACCAACCGGATATGCAAGAGCTACTCAAAGACCCAGAAACCATGAGTCAAATGGCAGGGGCCATAGAAAAAAATATCGTTGAGTTATTTTTGTTATTTCATACCAATGACTAAATGATGGGTTGTAACAAGCTAAGGGCGTATTGAATACGCCCTTTTTATTTACCGCATTATTTCTGCTCTAGTTGTGGTACATCTGAGCCGTGGGCATTGGATAACAAACCTGATTGGCTATATAACGCCAATTTAGCCCGGGTATCTGAAATATCTAGATTGCGCATGGTAAGCTGACCGATACGGTCCATTGGCGTGAACGCTGCATCTTCCACTTTTTCCATTGATAGACGTTCTGGTTGGTAGGTCAAGTTGTCAGATTTAGTATTTAAGATGGTATAGTCATTACCGCGGCGTAGCTCGATGGTGACTTCACCCGTGATAGCTTTGGCGACCCAGCGCTGTGCGGTTTCACGAAGCATCAAGGCTTGTGAGTCAAACCAGCGACCTTGGTACAACAAGCGACCTAGACGTAAGCCATTGATACGGTACTGCTCAATGGTGTCTTCGTTATGAATACCAGTGACCAAACGCTCATAGGCAATGTGCAACAGCGCCATGGCAGGGGCTTCATAGATACCCCGTGATTTGGCTTCGATGATACGGTTCTCAATTTGGTCACTCATACCCAGACCATGACGACCCCCGATTTCGTTGGCTTTTAAAATCAAATCCACTGGGCTATCAAAGGTTTCGTCATTGATTGCCACGGGCATGCCTTGTTCAAAGCGTACTGTCACTGTTTCTTTGTCGATTTTGACATTTTCATCCCAAAATGCCACACCCATAATCGGCTCAACGATGTGCATGCTGGCATCCAAAAACTCCAAGTCTTTGGCTTCATGCGTCGCGCCGAGCATATTTGAGTCGGTTGAGTAGGCTTTTTCTTTGGACATTTTGTAGTCAAAGCCATTGTCGATTAAGAACTGTGACATCTCGCTACGACCGCCCAATTCATCAATGAAGGTTTGGTCAAGCCACGGTTTATAGATTTTAAGGGCAGGATTGGTGAGTAGCCCATAACGGTAAAAACGCTCAATATCATTGCCTTTATAAGTTGAGCCATCGCCCCAAATGTTGACATCATCTTCTTTCATGGCGGTGACTAGCATGGTGCCTGTGACCGCACGACCCAGTGGCGTGGTGTTAAAGTAGGGCATACCACCGGTGCTGACATGAAACGCACCGCATTGAATTGCAGCAATACCTTCAAGCGCCAATTGCAAACGGCAATCAATCAAACGCGCTTTGACCGCACCGTATTGGTCGGCTTTTTTGGGAATGGCGTTGTAATCGTCTTCGTCAGGTTGACCTAAGTTCGCGGTATAAGCGTATGGCAGCGCGCCTTTTTGCTTCATCCAAAGTAGCGCAGCTGAGGTATCAAGTCCGCCTGAAAACGCGATACCGACTTTTTGCCCGACGGGGACAGATTGTAAAATGGTGGCGTTATTGGTGGCATTGTTTGTGGTATCGTGGCTCATAACCTTTCCTATCAAGTCATCAAAAAATAATGTGCAAAATCAACCTATCGAATTATTGTAACATTTTTGTCAACGTGTTTTGCGCCATTTTTTGACAATTAACCATAATTTGTCACAATAAAAAAGCCAATCATTTGATTGGCTTTATCGGCTAAATCGCGGTTATTGGTACAAAACTTCGACGATTTCGTATTCGACTTCACCGCTTGGGGTTTGGATTTTGGCTTCATCGCCTTCTGATTTGCCAATCAGACCGCGCGCGATGGGCGAGTTAATCGAGATTTTGTTGGCTTTAAAATCCGCTTCGTCATCACCCACAATTTTGTAGCGTTTTTGCTCTTCCGTATCGAGATTTTCAATCACCACCGTGACGCCAAACACCACGCGACCTTCTTGCGGTAGTTTGAGCGGATCAATGACTTCAGCCCCGCCCAGTTTGGCTTCAATATCGCGAATACGGGCTTCACAAAACCCTTGCTGCTCACGGGCAGCATGGTACTCAGCATTTTCTTTTAAATCGCCATGTTCGCGCGCTTCGGCAATCGCCGCGGTAATACGTGGACGGTCAACGGTTTTGAGCTGTTTGAGCTCTTCTTCTAAAGCCGCGTGACCTTGAGGCGTCATTGGATAACGTTGCATAGGGGATTCCTTTTGTCACAAATAGGGATTCAAACGGCAAGATTGCCAAAGTAACAAGTCACAAAAAATGGTCATCAACGCTCGTGATTGACCTCTAGCTATTTTGTATAGATGAAAAAAACCATGCTAGACAGGGCTACTGCCTAACAAGGTTCTAGTAAAAAATTTGCTGTGCTGCTTCAATCACCACAATAACGGTATTTTACTTGATAATGGCTTGTGATGCAAAGCATTCACTCAATTGACTGTATGAACCCTGACATTACCAAGCTGAGCTGATGGTAACACCCACGGCTTTATTTTCATACCAAGGTAAAATAGTGGCATTGTCAAACGGTTGCGTCATCACCAAACCACTGACGATACCCAGCGCGCAGCCAGCAACCACATCACGGGTATGGTGCTTGTCGGCATCCATACGTGACCAGCCCACATAGGCGGCAGGAATCATTGCCATCGAGCCATAGCGCCAGCCATAGCGTTGACCGATGAAAGTCGCGCCCGCGCAAGAATCACTAGCATGCCCTGATGGAAATGAGTAATCTTCGCCATTGGGACGTTCGCCCCACGCGGTGTCATTGGTGGCGTATTTGAGCGCATAGGTAGCCGCCAAATTGGTTGCCATGGTTTTGCCTAGTTGATAGACGCCTTCTTGGTCATGTTTGGCAAGTGCCATACCTAAGCCTGCTACTGGGATAGCAATATGCAATATATCGCCCGCTTTTTCGCTATCGCTTTTGGCATATACCGTTGTCGTTGGCGCTAATACAGCAGCGAGCAGTATGACGTTAAAGGTCTTAGAAGGTTGTCTCATGGCATTTACACCCTGATTGTGGTTAGTGGTCAAAACATTGATAAACGTGGCTGTACTTAGGGCAAACCCAGTGTACACCCTAAAGCTTAGGATTATCTTAACCCATAAAAAAATACTGACAGCGCTGGCTATCAGTATTTTAGACTAGCGGTGGTTAACCCTGTGTCTGTGTATGTAGCGCTTGGAGCTTATACACATCAAATGGTAGCTGCACTTTATACGCTTGGGTAACTGCTGCCGCGGCATTTAAGGTAGTCACATTAAATACTTTATGCTGTAAGGCTGAGCGGCGAATCGAGAACGAGTCTTCATGCGCTTGTTTGCCTTCAGTGGTATTGACCACAATCGCAATCTCACCGTTTTTGATGGCATCGACGATATGTGGGCGACCCTCGGTAACTTTGTTGATGCGCTCACAGGCGATACCTGCTTCGGTCAAGATTTTTTGGGTGCCTGAGGTTGCCACAAGTTTAAAGCCATAGTCGGCAAATTGTTTTGCCACTGGTACCAGATTGGCTTTGTCGCTTTCACGCACTGATAAGAACACTTTTTTAACTTCATTTCCTACTGGCAAACCGGGCAATCTATCATTACTGCCGATGATGGCTTTATAGTAAGCTTCACCAAAGGTCTGACCCACACCCATGACTTCACCGGTTGATTTCATCTCAGGGCTTAAAATGGGGTCAACGCCTGGGAATTTGGCAAAAGGGAAGACCGCTTCTTTGACCGCAAAAAATGTTGGAATCACCTCAGTGGTAAAGTTTTGTTCCACAAGCGTTGTGCCAGCCATACAACGCGCAGCGACTTGCGCAAGTGAAGTGCCGATGCATTTTGATACGAAAGGCACCGTACGTGAGGCACGCGGATTGACTTCAAGAATATAAACCACACCATCTTTGACCGCGTATTGGACGTTCATCAAGCCCACCACACCGAGCTCTTTTGCCATCGCCACGGTTTGTTCGCGCATCACATCGCAAATCTCTTGGCTAAGTGAATACGGAGGGATTGAACACGCTGAATCGCCTGAATGCACGCCCGCTTGTTCGATGTGCTGCATGATACCGCCAATCACCACATTGGTGCCGTCAGAGATACAATCCACATCCACTTCAATCGCATCATCCAAGAAGCGGTCAAGTAACACAGGGGCTTCATTGGACGCTTGTACGGCTTCACGCAAATAACGACGCAGTTCGTTTTCGTTGTAGACGATTTCCATCGCGCGACCGCCCAACACGTAAGAGGGACGGACAACTAGGGGATAGCCCACTTGCGTCGCTTTGACGATACCGTCTTCGGTACTGGTCGCCAAGGCATTGGGTGGCTGAGTGAAGCCCAATTGCTGAATCATGTGTTGGAAACGTTCACGGTCTTCTGCACGGTCAATCGCATCTGGGCTGGTACCGATGATATGTACGCCAGCAGCTTCCAGTGCGCGCGCTAATTTTAATGGCGTTTGTCCACCGTACTGCACAATCACGCCTTCGGGTTTTTCGATGCGCACGATTTCAAGCACATCTTCTAACGTAATAGGCTCAAAGTACAGACGGTCAGAGGTGTCGTAGTCAGTTGAAACCGTTTCAGGGTTACAGTTGACCATGATGGTCTCATAACCATCTTCACGCATTGCCAAGGCGGCGTGCACACAGCAATAGTCAAATTCAATACCTTGACCAATGCGGTTGGGACCACCACCGATAACCATGATTTTTTTGTTGTCGGTTGGATTGGCTTCACATTCCTCATCATAGCTTGAATACATGTAAGCGGTCGAAGTCGAAAACTCCGCGGCACAGGTATCCACGCGTTTGTACACAGGGTACACGCCCAAATCCCAACGTTTTTTACGCAGTTGTTTTTGTGAAATACCCAAGAGCGTTGCCAAGCGTAAATCTGATAACCCTTTACGTTTGAATTGACGCAAGTTGTCGCTCGTTAGACCGCCAAAGCCAGTTTCTTTCACCAATTTTTCCGTTTTGACGATGTCTTCAATTTGCACTAAAAACCAAGGGTCAATGCGAGTAAACTCAAACACCTCATCTACGCTCATACCAAAACGGAAGGCATCAACAATGTAGAAAATACGGTCAGGTGTAGGAGTTTTTAACTTAACTTTTAAGGTGCTGCGAATGGTATCCTCGTCTTGATTGAAATCAAGATACTCATCAAAACCATTCACCCCAATCTCAAGACCGCGTAACGCTTTTTGCATCGATTCTTGGAAGTTACGACCAATCGCCATCACTTCACCCACCGATTTCATTTGGGTAGATAAGGTGCTGTCAGCTTGGGGGAATTTTTCAAAGTTAAAGCGCGGTACTTTGGTCACCACATAGTCAATGGCAGGCTCAAAGCTGGCTGGGGTCAAGCCGCCGGTAATATCATTGCTAAGTTCATCAAGCGTGTAACCGACCGCAAGTTTTGCTGCGATTTTGGCAATTGGGAACCCCGTGGCTTTAGATGCCAAGGCAGATGAACGGCTGACACGTGGGTTCATCTCGATGACCACCATACGACCTGTTTTTGGGTCAATACCAAATTGTACGTTTGAACCACCGGTCTCGACGCCAATCTCACGCAGCACCGCCAATGACGCATTACGCATGATTTGGTATTCTTTATCCGTCAAAGTCTGAGCAGGTGCCACAGTGATAGAGTCACCTGTATGCACACCCATAGGGTCAAAGTTTTCAATCGAACAGACGATGATACAGTTGTCTTTTTTGTCACGGACAACTTCCATCTCGTACTCTTTCCAACCGATTAGGCTTTCGTCAATCAATAGTTGGTGAGTGGGCGATAAGTCAAAACCGCGCTCACAAATCTCGACAAATTCGTCACGGTTGTAAGCGATACCGCCACCCGAACCCCCCATGGTAAACGACGGGCGAATGATGCAGGGAAAGCCGACTTTGGCTTGAATAGCGAAGGCTTGTTCCATGGTTTCAGCCACTTCGGCGCGCGGGCACTCTAAGCCGATTTTTTTCATCGCTTGGTCAAACAGGTTACGGTCTTCGGCTTTTTCGATGGCGTCTTTGGTCGCCCCAATCAGCTCGCAGCCATATTTTTCCAGTACGCCATGCTTGTCCAAGTCTAACGCACAGTTGAGCGCGGTTTGTCCGCCCATGGTGGGCAAGATGGCATCAGGGCGTTCTTTATCAATGATACGCTCTACCGTTTGCCAGGTGATGGGCTCGATGTAGGTGGCATCTGCCATGACGGGGTCGGTCATGATGGTGGCTGGATTTGAGTTAACCAGAATGACGCGGTAGCCTTCTTCACGTAAGGCTTTACAGGCTTGTGCGCCTGAATAGTCAAATTCACAGGCTTGTCCGATGACGATAGGACCTGCGCCGATGATAAGAATGGATTTGATGTCGGTACGTTTTGGCATAGCTTCTCTCTTACTAACAATTACTTAAAAGGGGGATTTGGCATTAATTTAATAACATTTTCAATTTTGTTAAAATCTTTTTGATTAACATTGACCAATTCTAAATTGCGAATTTTGGCGACAACATAATGAAATACATCAAAGTTCTGTTTATCGAGTCTGATACCTGTGTCTTTCGCTGAAAAATCCTGACTACGGCTAAAGTGAAAAATTCTAGCGGAAGGATTAGCTTCTTTATCAGTGATATTAAACTCAACAAAATCGTCTAAAATTTCTTGGGCTTCATCAATTGAAATACTTTTTACACCTCGTAATACTTCATAACGAATCAAAGGGGTAATGGCAATCGTGGCATTTTGAGCGATTAAGTCATTAAATTTTTGTTTTGCTTCAATATGATTAGGATTATCATCCTTTCCATCAATCACAGCGATTAAAATATTAGCATCCACTAAAACAGATTTTTGATTCATTTTTTCACCTATCTGTTTATCCTATTTATTTAATAGGGCTAATAATTTTTGTTTCGCTTTGGTTTGGTCAATGTGTTCCATGTTTTCACGTTTCAATTGATTTAAATCGACATCAAACGCATCTTGTAATACATTTTCTAGTAACCGAGTATTGGGTGAATTTATTTCTTGACTTCTTACCACACCATCAGCGTCACGTTTTAATAAATACGCTTCACCTTCAGCCAGTTGTGATAATACTAAGGGTGAATGAGTAGCGATATAAAAGGTGGTGTTAGGAAATAAATTTTTCAGCGTTGGCACGATTTTGGTTTGCCATTCGATGTGTAAATGGCTTTCGATTTCATCAATTAATACCACACCTTTGACATTTAACAAATCGGTGGCGTTGGTAAATGCTGAATAAGCGGAAATAATAGATTGAATGATTTTAACGACTGAGATAAAACCAGAGCTTAATTCACTTAACTCTCGTTCTTGTCCTTCAATGGTGAGAAATACATTGCCGTCACCATCGATTTTTAGGGTTTTTTCAATACGATTGTCTAAAATGTTTAAAGCGTTTAAAACAGTGTCAATTTCTATTTTTCTATTATCTTCTTCACGTTGGTAAGGATTTACAGACTGTGCTCTTAAAACAAACCATTCATTTAAGGATTCTGACATTCCTAAATCTTTCATTCCATCAACAGTGTAGAGGCTACTTTCAAATCTTTGCAAATAATCACTTTTTCTTTGGTTAAAATTACCAACTTGCTTATTGTAATAACCCGAATGATGATTAAAAACACCCCGTTGATTTGCACCTAAATAAGCGATAGCAAAAGATTTGCGATCTGGGTTTATTTGTAAAGTATCAGTACTCACGTATTGAGAATCAAATAAAAGATGTATTTTATTTAAAAAATCAATATATTCTCGAAATAATCTTTCAAAAGAGCCATATTTCGGGGTTATATCGAATTCAGAGTTAGTAGCAACTAAACCAATAAATATTGACTCTAACGTTTTAGTTTTTCCCACTCCATTCGACCCAAAAAATACAAACACTCGCTTACTGTCGTCAAGGTTTAACTCAACGTCACCCACACCCCGCAAGTCTTTAATTTTAATTTGGGTCATATAAGTCTCAAATTTTATCTTTAAAAAAGTGCAATTGATGCACTTTAAAATTAACCTTTCGCCTTTGCCATCATATCCGCGAATTTATCAAACAATGGCGCACAGTCATGGGGTCCTGGGCTAGCCTCTGGATGTCCTTGAAAACTAAACGCAGGCTTATTAGTGAGCTCAATGCCTTGATTTGAGCCATCAAATAACGAACGATGCGTCACTTTCACATTGCTAGGAAGCGTACTTTCATCCACCGCAAAACCGTGGTTTTGTGAGGTAATCATCACCGTACCTTGCTCGATATCTTGCACCGGGTGGTTGGCACCATGGTGACCAAATTTCATCTTCAAAGTTTGCGCGCCGCTAGCGAGTGCCAATAGCTGATGACCTAGACAAATACCAAACAGCGGAATATCGGTTTGGGTAATGATGTGTTTGATGGCATCAATGGCATAAGTACAAGGTTCAGGGTCGCCAGGACCATTGGATAAGAAAATACCATCTGGGTTGTGTTTGAGTACCTCGCTGATAGGCGTTTGGGCAGGAACAACGGTGACATGACAGCCGAGGTCAACGAGCATGCGCAAGATGTTGGTTTTGACGCCAAAGTCATACGCCACGATGTTAAATTTTTGCTCGATGTCAGTGCCCAATTCTTTAAAGCGACCACAAGTTGGGCTCACTTCTGGACTCACCAATTGCCATGAGCCTTGCGTCCAGGTAAAACCCGCTTGGTCACAGCAGACTTTCGCCAAATCCATGCCTTTGATACCGGCAAAGCTTTTGGCAAGTTCGATTGCTTTGGCTTCATCGAGCTGACCGTCGCTATCGGCGGTCATGATACAACCGTTTTGTGCGCCTTTTTCACGTAGTAGGCGAGTGAGTTTACGGGTGTCGATATCAGCGATGGCAACGGTGTTATGGTTAATCAGATACCCGCTTAGTGATTGGCTTGAGCGAAAGTTACTGGTCGCCATGGTCAAATCACGGATAATCAGTCCATTTGCCCACACTTTATGGATGCGACCGGACTCTGTGTCTTCATCGTTGGTACCAGTGTTACCGATATGCGGGTAGGTTAACGTGACGATTTGCTGGGCGTAGCTTGGGTCGGTCAAGATTTCTTGATAACCTGTCATCGCTGTATTAAACACGACTTCACCAACGGTATGTCCGCTAGCACCGATGCTGCGACCATAAAAAACCGTACCATCTGCCAATGCCAAAATTGCTTTTGCGTAATTCGTGTTCACCTAGTGCCTCCGCTCGTATCCTGTGTTCTACCTATGTGTGCGACGGTATACGATGCCTAGTCAATGCATATACCGTAAAAAGTATCGCCCACAAAAAAGCGAGAAGACATTGATTTTAAAGAAAATAGCTAACTGGTTTTAATGCGTTACCAGTCTGTGCCATTAACTTTATCATGCCAACTCGCTAAGGTTTGATTTTGCCTATTTTAACAGAACATCACAAAAAAAGGTAGCCAAAATTTTTGTCGAAATCAGTCTAAAAAGTACGTAAACTTGGTTGAAACAAACCGACCACAAACCAAATCGTTTCAACAATCCAAATGATCAGTACATACAAGCGGATTTGCTCGGCGGTCCAATCTAGCGAAAACCAGCCAATTAGCCACCACGATTGCCAACCTTCTAGCCATTTTGCGCCATTTCCCAGCAGCACCCAACCATAAAATATACTGCTAAGCAAAAACAGCAACAACCACTGCAGTACCGACATTTTGCTTATTCCTTTAACATTTGCTTTATGGATTTTACCCAATTGCCGCCACAAAGCGCTTAAGGATTTGTGCTAAACTGGTAAAAAATTCTGATAAGGTGCGCTTTAACCGCCCTTTAAAAAAGAGAACACGCATGAATATTCTTACCCCTCAAACTGTGGTGATTATCGGCGGCGGCAATGTGGGTTTATCCTTCGCTTTACTGCTTGCCGACAAATGCATCTCAAGTACGCTATTAGAAAAAGCCACTTATCCGACCATCAGCCCTGATGATGACTTACACCGCGAGCAATTTGACAGCCGTAACATCGCGCTGTCACGCCGTACGGTACAAATTTATCGTGGTATCACCTTTAATGGCAAAGCGCTATGGGATGATTTGCAAAGCCATGCCTGCCGCATTGATGAAGTTAGTATCAGTGAAGAAGGTAGTTTTGGTAAAGCCACCCTCAACAAAGAAGCCGAAGGGGTAGAAAGTTTTGGACAAGTGATGGAAAACGCTTGGCTTGGCAAAAAATTACTGCTCGCCGTGCAAAACAATCCGCTGATAACTTTGCTAGACGGCGCCACCTTGACCGATATACAACAGACGGCAACCGATGTCACTATTCGCTTTGACCAAGCTCACCAATCTAGCCAAACCTTAACGGCTGATTTATTGGTGGCTTGTGATGGTCAGCACTCGCCAAGCCGTCAACTACTGGGCATTGGCGCAACTGCGCACGATTATCACCAAGTAGGTGTCGTGGGCGTGGTCATGACAGACAAACCGCACCATCATCAAGCGATTGAACGCTTTAATAAAATGGGCGCAGTTGCCGTATTGCCTTTGGTTGATGCGTTTGATATCGGTCAAGCGGATGGACAACAAGCCCAGCAAGGCTACCGCCGCTCTGTGGTGTGGGTGTGCCCAAAAGGCGAAGAACAGCGCTATTTGGATGACGACCAATACTTTCTTGACACCATTCAACAAGCCTTTGGCAGCTTAGCAGGCAGGTTTGTCAAAGCGGGTAAACGCGGCGCGTATCCACTGGTCAAAATATTGGCAGATAGTCAAGTCAAAGGACGCTGCGTCATCATGGGCAATGCCGCCCACACCTTGCACCCTGTGGCAGGACAAGGCTTTAACCTATGTATGCGCGATGCTGATACGCTCGCCAAAATGCTGGCACAGCAAGTGATGCGCGGCGAAGATATCGGCGATAGTAGCATGTTACAAACTTATGCCAAACGCCGTAAAGCCGACCAAAAACGGGTAGAAATTTTCTGCGATACGGTGGTGTATGGCTTTATGCACCAAAATCCCTTGCTCAAAATCGCGCGTAATGTCGGACTCATTGCCTTTGATAAAGTGCCATTTGTGAAGCCAGCTGTGGCTACCTTTGCGATGGGGCTGAAGTCATGAAAAATAATACCCTCATCATCGGCGGCGGCATCGTTGGGACAACCTTAGCACTAAAGCTCGCCCAAGCGCGCCATCCTGTCACCTTAATCGATGCTCGCCCAAAACTTTTAGCAGCCGACTGGGACAACAAACTCACCCAGCGTGATGCTCGTGTCTATGCCCTAAGCGTTGCCAGTATCAACCTACTCAAAGAGGTCGGTGCTTGGCAGCGTATTGAGGCAAGCGGACGCAAAGCCGACTATACCCAAATGCAGGTATGGCAAACCAATGGCGTGGGCGAGCTGAATTTTGGTGATGCTCAAACACCGCAATTATTGGGCAGTATGGTTGAGCCCTTCATCATCGAAAAAGCGCTGTATGACGGTTTTGACGATGAGAGCCTTGTCCATCAGGGTCAATCTTATTTGCGCCATATGGCAGGGCATAAGGTCACTGATATTGCTTGGCAAGGTGAAGATTTGGGGTATCAAGTTAGCTTAGATAATGATACCACGTATCAAGGTAAGCTGTTAATCGGCGCTGACGGGCGCGGCTCTATGGTACGCCAAGCGGCAGGGATTGGGTTAGATACTTTGGTGTACCAGCAAACGGCAATCTGCTGCGCCATCAAAACCGAGCAGCCACACAAGGCGACAGCCAGACAAGTGTTTTTGCCGACAGGGCCTTTGGCACTTTTACCGTTGGCAGATGTGACGGCTGACGATCAGGCGAACCCGCAACATTGGCAATCAGTGGTATGGACATTGCCGACCAATGCGGCACTTGATTTACTCACAATCACGCCAAAAGAGCTTGCTAAAGAACTCGCCTTTGCCAGTGGCTATGCTTTGGGGGATATCACTGAGATTGAATCAATCGCCAGTTTCCCACTGGGTGCCCAACATGCCAAAAATTATGTCAAAGCCAACTTAGCGTTGATTGGCGATGCCGCACATGGGGTGCATCCTTTGGCGGGACAAGGTTTAAACTTGGGTATGCTTGATATCATTGCCTTGAGCGATATTTTACAAAAAGATTATCAGCGTTCAGGCAACAAGCTATGGGCAAGTTTTGCCACCTTACAGCGGTATGAGCGTCAACGCTACGCTAATAACGCGATGATGATGCACAGTTTTTCAGGGATTAATTGGATTTTTGGTACACAGTTGCGTCCGATTCAGCAGCTACGCAGTGAAGGCGTGAGCATGGTTAGCAAAATCACACCCTTGATGAAATTTTTTACCCAAAAAGCCAGTGGCATCTAAAAGTTTTTAACAGCAAAAAAAATCCTCGATAAGTTATCGAGGATTTTTAATGATGAATCAACTGCGAAAGGTGGTTTAATTCGCTGGGCTTGCAATGGTTGTAACGGTTGTGGTACCGGTTGCAGGAATTGCATTGTCATCAACAATGTATGCATCGACACGGCGGCCTTCTTGGTCTTTACCTGCAGCACCTGTCGTGTCTTGTGGTTTGATCAATTCAAGTTGTGATTGTGGCACACCATTAGCTACTAAGAATGATCTAACCGCTTGGGCACGCTCTTTTGCTAATTTTTCATTGGCAGCGGCATTGCCTGTGCTGTCAGTATAACCACTGATCCCGATTTTTTTGCCTTGTTTAGCGGCTTCAAGGATATCATTGGCTTTTTCTTTGGCATTACCAGCAACTTGTGCTTTACCCGTAGCAAAGTAGAAGCTTAGGCGACCATTTTCAAATACTACTGAAGGCTCAGTACTAGAGATAGTAGTTGCCGTTGTTTCAGTGGTGGTCATCGTGGTGCCAGATGCCATTGGCATACTTGCTACCGCCATGTCAGTGGTTGATGCTACAGGCATTGCCATGCTATTTGTTGCACTTGCCGCAGAGACTTCAGTTGTGGTAGTGGTTGTCGTTGTTGAAGCAGTCGTAGAAGCCACAACTGGCGTCGCGACTGGCTCAGTTTTATTACATGATTTTAACAATGCCCAAGCGAGTGCGCCTAAAATCAATAAACCAATGATTGGCAGTAACATTTTCATCAGGCCGCCTTCTTCAGCTTTAGGCGTAGCAACCAGATGCTCCTCTGTACGAGTGGTCGTTTGGACAGTAGGCGTGGTGGCTGCATGCACAGGCGACAAATTCAACATGGTTAAAATGCCCGCTGGGAGAAATGCATATGCCCAAGCAGGAATCACAGAAGCCACAGACGCAATATTGTTTGATAAGAAGGTATTAAGTGGTGTCGTACCTGCTAGTGAGCGTAGTTCACGTAGTACCAACGGCGCGGCACGGCTTACTAACGAAGCAGTCTCTTGCTCTGGTACACTGTAATGACGTGAAAGCTGTTGGACTAGTTCTGTACGATGGGCGGTATCTGGTAGTACGCGGTCAAAAAAGCCATGGTCATCATCAGCGATAGTTGCATTAGCAAAGCTGTTAGAGACGTTACCGTCAGCCAGACGTGCAACTAAAATAGCGTATAATTTTTCTAATAAAGATGAGCGGTTGGCATCCGTTGCATTATTTAAAAGAACGGGCGTTACTGTACGGGTTAAATGTTCAATGATATTCATAATTCGATCCTCAAGAAAATGAAGGGTTATCAACCACCATAAAACCAATGTATTATTGTTATATCCAGCACACTAGCCAATAATTCTATTATATGTTTTCAAAAATTATTATTTATGGTTGTTGGGTTTATTATTGTATTGCTATTTAATTTACGCTTAACAATACTGAGAAAAACTGCCGTAACTCAACAGATTTTGTTAAGTCTTTTGCAGTATTACTCAAATATAGCTAATAAATTAAAGCAAAATCGGCTCGCCTTCAGTTATGTTAAGGTAACTATTGCGTAAATATTGTGTTAAAAACTCAAATCGTCCCCATTTTGGGTAAAGTTGGGTAAAAGTGTGTTGCTAAAATTTGAAGAGTTGGTTATTAGTTTCATGCTACAAGGTGAAAGTAATACTACAAGGCAGATTTATGTATTACCTATCATCAATAAATTCACATTTGGCTTATTGAGATAATCCGCTATCTTTATCATAATTCTACTTATCATTATTTATTGCTATTTTGAGGTGCTATGTCACTTTTTTCTAACCACACTTTATTTATCATTATCATTATCATTACGGTGGTTGTCAGTTTATTAGCTTGGCAATCACCCCAACTGATGCAAAGGTTAATTTTTTATCCGCCTGCGGTGCAGCGTGGACAAGTCGATCGGTTTGTTACCCATGGTTTTATCCATGCCGATGGCATGCACTTATTTTTTAATATGTTTACTTTGTATTCGTTTGGACAAGCGGTACAGGGTTTGTTCATGTCCAAACTCGGCAGTCTAGGGTTTGTGTTGTTTTATTTTGCCGCTTTGGTGGTGGCGATTATGCCAACCTATCTAAAACAAAAGAACAATCCTCGCTATAGCAGCCTAGGCGCATCGGGTGCTGTTTCAGCAGTAATTTTTAGCTATATCTTGATGAATCCTTGGTCGACACTATTGCTGTTTGTGATTCCTGTACCTGCGATTGTGTTCGCGGTGGCGTATGTGGCGTATAGTGTGTGGGCGGATGGGCAAGGTCGCGGCAGTATCAATCATTCGGCACATTTGGTGGGTGGTATTTTTGGTATGTTAGCCACGATTGCCATTGAGCCCGGTATTGTGGCGCATTTTTTTAACCAATTAATGCACCCTAGATTTTTAGGCTTTGGGGGCTAACATTTGGGGGCAAAAAATTGCGTGGCACTTCTCGCTAGTTACAGGTTGTCTAGTTACAAGTTGCCTAGTTAGGTAAAGTCTTAAAAAGCAGTAGAAGGTGAAAAACATGATTTATGATGTGATTGGTGATGTGCATGGTCAGGCAGATAAACTCATTGGGTTACTGACGCAGTTGGGCTATCAACATGATGGTCAGTGTTTTCAAGCACCTCCCAATCACCAAGCGATTTTTATCGGCGACTTGATTGATCGGGGCAGTCAACAGCTGCAAACCTTATCTATCGTATTTGCGATGATTGACCACGGGCAAGCGCTCGCAGTCATGGGCAATCACGAGTATAATGCATTAGCTTACGCCACACCCGATGCCCGCGATGCTAGCCAATATTTACGACAACATGATGATAGACATACCTCGCAGCATCAAGCGTTCCTTGATGAAGTAGGGTTTGGCAGTGAGTTGCATCAGTTTTGGCTCAAGCGATTTTATGAATTGCCACTGTGGCTAGCGTTGGATACTGCGTGTTTTGTGCATGCTTGTTGGGACAGTGATGCGATGGCGATTTTAAAACCGCTGTTAACGACCGACAATCGCTTGACGCCCATTGCGCTACAAAAAACCAGTGAGGAAGGCACGCCGCCTTTTGAGGCACTGGAAAGAGTGCTTAAAGGTGTAGAAGCACCGCTACCCGAGGGCATTCATTTGGTCGATAAAGAAGGTCATCAACGTAAAAATGTACGGGTACAGTGGTGGCAACCGAGTTTGTCGTTTCAGCCGATTCACCAAATCGCGCGCGCCAGTCAAGAGGATTTGATTCATATCCCTAAAGACACGTTGACCGCTGAGATTGCGTTTGGGCTTGACCATGACAAACCTATTTTTGTCGGGCATTATTGGCTCAATGGCACGCCTGAACTGCTTAGCCATCAAGTGGTTTGTGTGGATTATTCTGCTGCCAAAGATGGGTTTTTGACGGCTTATCAATTTGACACCGATCATCCGGCTTTGACCTCAGCGAATTTTATTCAATATCAGCATTAACCCCAGACTAAACGGTCAACTGGGTGTAATATAAATTAAAATATTTGTTTAAAGCTTACGGCTAAAAATGATAGCCAGTGAGCAAAAAATTAAGATGAGTTAGGTATGATTCGACGTCCGATTGAGCCGCTAAAGATGCTATTTGTGCTGCAAGGCTCGTACTTTAAACGGCTAATTGTGCCACAAGTTTTGTTGTTTATTTTCTCCTTTCTTATTTATTTTTATCAAACCCATATCGCCACTGAGCCTGTACCGCTCAATCCTTCGGTGTTTGCGATACTCGGTATCTCACTTGCGATTTTCCACGGGTTTTGTAATAACGCAGCGTATGACAGGTTTTGGGAAGGGCGTAAACTATGGGGCACGCTGGTTTGGCTAAGCCGCAATATCGCCCGCCAAGTGCTGACACTGCCCAATGTCAGTATGGCGGAAAAACAAGCCTTTATCCGTCATCAAATCGCTTTTGTGCACAGTCTTCGCCAACAGCTGCGGGGTGAGGATAATACAGCAAACCTGCAGCGGCTATTAACGGTTGAAGAACAGCAAGCCGTGGTTGGGCAAAACTTTATTGCGTTACGCTTGACCCAAATCATGGGGCAGATGCTCGCCAACTGGCAAGCCGAGCAAAAAATCGATGTTTGGCAGTGGCAAAGCTTGGATAACTCCTTGGGTGAAATTGCCCATATCCAAGCGGGCTGTGAACGCATTAATAACACACCGATTCCCTATGCCTATTTTGTGCTGCTGCATCGCACTGTGTATCTGTATTGCTTTATGCTGCCGTTTGGACTGGGCAATGCGATTGGCTGGGTAACGCCATTTGTAGTCAGTTTTGTTGGCTACACCTTTATGGCGCTCAATGAAATCGTCGATGAAATCAGCGAGCCGTTTGGTACGGGGGAAAACGAATTGCCGCTAGGGATGATGTGCGATACGATTGAGACGCAGCTAGCCATGCTTAGTCATCAACAATTTGCCCCTGAGCAAAAGCCGCGAGTACCCGCCAATGTGGTGATATAGTTGCCTCATAGATTTTGATTTTCAAGGGTAAAAAATCATGCTATATTAAGTTTTAACCGTGCATTTCATGCACGTTTTTTTATTTTAAGTCCGTCAATTTTTTGGCAAAAGGAATTTTCCATGTCAGCAAGCCAGCCAAACACCCAGACACACCAGCTACCACCACCCATCCCATCGCCACAAGGTCAAGCCAAAGTCGGTATCATTATGGGTAGTCAATCTGACTGGGAAACCATGCAAAACGCCGCACAAGTGCTAGCGGATTTTGGGGTGCCATTTGAGTGTGAAGTGGTATCGGCACATCGCACCCCTGATAGATTGTTTTACTATGCCAAAACTGCCAAAGCTCGCGGACTGTCTGTGATTATCGCAGGGGCGGGCGGCGCGGCGCATCTGCCAGGGATGTGTGCGTCTCAGACGGATTTGCCTGTGCTTGGTGTACCTGTCAAATCCTCCATCCTAAGTGGTTGGGATAGTTTGCTATCCATCGTGCAAATGCCCAAAGGGGTGGCGGTGGGTACGCTTGCCATCGGGGCAGCGGGTGCGGCAAATGCAGGGCTGCTGGCAGCGCAAATTTTGGCGATTGGTGATAGCACGCTTGCGCAAAAAATCAGTGATTTTCGCGCCAAACAAACCCAAACAATTTTGGATAATCCGACACCAGGCGTGATGTGATAATGAGCGATGAAAACCGCATTTGCTAAGCTATTACAAGTCTATGAAATTGATCATCAAACTATTGCTGACTGCTGGCAAAACATAGTCACTCACTACCAGCAGCCTCACCGCCATTATCACACGCTTCACCATATTCAGGCGTTATTAGAACAGTTTGACGGGATAAAAGATCAGCTAAAGCAACCTGAGAGCGTGCTATTGGCGATTTTTTACCATGATGTCATCTATCAAACCCAAGGCAAACCAGCCATGAGCAACGAACGCCAAAGCGCGGCGTATTTTATCGCCGAATTGGGCGGTTTTTTGCCAATAGACTTGCAAAATCGGGTTGTTAAATTGATTATCGCCACCGAAAAACACGAACTTGCCGACACGAACGACAGCGATATGGCGTATTTTTTGGATATGGATTTGCGTATTTTGGGGCAGGCTGGCTTGGTTTATCAAGCCTATTGCCAACAAATTTGCCTTGAATATCAACACGTTGCCAAGTTCTTGTACAATTTTTCTCGTAAAAAAGTCTTAGAAAGGTTTTTGGATAGAAAGCGGCTGTATTTTACCGAACGATTTTCTACACAGTATGAGCAGCAAGCAAGGCAGAATATTAAGAGCGAAATCAAGACATTAACGTTATTTTAATTTTTACCATTTTGAAGCAAGGCTTAATCAGTTGGGTTAAGCCTTTTTTTATCACCAAACATTTATAAAACTGCCTAGTTACGGTAAAATCCGTTAATTACCTTTTTGACATTCCTTTCTTTTTTATTGTAAAAGTTGACCATCTATGAGCACGCAACATCAAATCGCCCAAGCCTTAACATCTTTAGAAAACGCTTACAACCCAAGTGACGTCGAAAACGGCATGTACCAAGTGTGGGAAGACAAAGGCTACTTTCAGCCAAGCTATGACAAACAACAATCGTTTTCTATTGCGTTGCCACCGCCGAATGTCACAGGCTCACTGCACATGGGGCACGGCTTTAACAATGCCATCATGGACACGCTTACCCGCTATCACCGAATGCTGGGCGAAAACACCCTCTGGCAACCAGGCACCGACCACGCAGGGATTGCCACGCAAATGGTCGTTGAGCGTCAATTGAACGCCCAAGGCATCAAGCGCCATGATTTAGGTCGTGAAAAATTCCTTGAAAAGATTTGGGAGTGGAAAGCCGAGAGCGGTGGTAATATCACCCGCCAAATCCGCCGTCTAGGTAGCTCGGTGGACTGGAGCCGTGAGCGTTTTACCATGGATGATGGCTTGTCCAATGCCGTCAAAGAAGTGTTCGTGCGTCTGTACGAAGATGGACTGATTTATCGCGGTAAACGTCTAGTCAACTGGGATACTAAGCTACAAACCGCGTTATCTGATCTTGAAGTAGAAAATCATGACGAGAAAGGCTCACTGTGGCATTTTCGCTATTATTTGACCGATAAAAATGCCAAAACCCAAGACGGTAAAAATTACCTTGTCGTTGCCACTACCCGCCCAGAGACCTTGCTCGGTGATACCGCCGTTGCCGTGAACCCCGAAGACGCACGCTACCAGCACCTTATCGGGCAAACCGTCACGCTACCGATTACCGGTCGCATTGTGCCGATTGTGGGCGATGACAAAGCGGTGGACATGGAATTTGGCACAGGCTGTGTCAAAATCACCCCTGCCCATGACTTTAATGACTACGAAACAGGCAAGCGCCACAATTTGCCGATGATTAATATCTTTGATAATTCAGCGAATATCTTGCCAGAGATGCAGATTTTTACTGATTTGCAAACCAAAGAGCCACAGCTTGAGACCACGCCTAGCGAGTATGCAGGACTTGAGCGGTTTGCCGCGCGTAAAAAAATGGTTGAGCAAAGCGAGGCTGAAGGCTGGCTTGAAGAAATCAAACCGCATGATTTAAAAGTGCCCAAAGGCGACCGCAGTAACACCATCGTTGAGCCGTGGCTCACTGACCAATGGTATGTATCCATCGAAAAACTGGCAAAACCTGCCATCGAGGCGGTGGAAGACGGGCGCACCGAGTTTGTCCCTGCCCAGTACAAAAATATGTATATGGCGTGGATGCGCGATATCCAAGACTGGTGTATCAGTCGTCAGCTTTGGTGGGGACACCGTATCCCTGCGTGGTACGATGACGAAGGCAATATCTATGTCGGGCGTGATGAAGCGGAAGTCCGCCAAAAATATCACCTTGCTGATAGCCTAGCGCTGCACCAAGATAGTGACGTACTAGACACTTGGTTTAGCTCGGCATTGTGGACGTTTAGCACCCTTGATTGGACAGGTGAGCTAAACTTTGACGACTATAGCCAAGCACTCAAAACCTTCCACCCAACCAGCGTATTGGTCACAGGTTTTGACATCATTTTCTTCTGGGTCGCCCGTATGATGATGATGACCATGTACTTCATCAAAGACAAAGATGGCAACCCGCAAGTGCCGTTTAAGACGGTGTATGTGCATGGCTTGGTGCGTGATGGACAAGGGCAAAAAATGTCCAAATCCAAAGGCAACGTACTTGACCCGATTGACCTGATTGACGGCATTGATTTAGAAACCCTAGTCGCCAAACGCACCACAGGTCTCATGAACCCCAAAGACGCGCAAAAAATCGAAAAAGCCACGCGCAAAGAATTTGCCGACGGTATCCCTGCGTTTGGCACGGACGCGCTGCGCTTTACTTTTACCTCTCTAGCAAGTACGGGACGTGACATCAACTTTGACCTCAAGCGCATTGAAGGCAATCGCAATTTTTGTAACAAGATTTGGAACGCCACCCGTTTTGTGCTGATGAACTGTGTCGATAAGGAAGGCAATGCGCTAAACATCGACAAAACCGCCAATACCGCACTGTGGGAATTGCCAGAGCAGTGGATTATGAGCCGTCTAAACTCCACGGTGAAAGCCATCCATGAGCACATGAGCCAGTACCGTTTTGACTTGGTGAGCCAAGATATCTATGAGTTTATCTGGAATCAATACTGCGACTGGTATGTCGAGCTTGCCAAATCAAGCCTAAACGATGAGTCGGTGAGTGCCGAGCGTAAAGCCCAAATCCGTTATGTGCTGCTCAACTGCCTAGAAGTCGCCATGCGCTTTACCCATCCGATTATGCCGTATATCACCGAGAGCATTTGGCAGACCATTGCCCCTATCATCGATAAAAAAGCGACTGACAGTATCATGACTGCTGCCTTCCCAACAGCGGATGACAGTCTAATCAGCCTACAGACCGAGCATGACATGACGTGGCTACAAGCGCTGATTGGGGCGATTCGCAACATCCGCGGTGAGATGAAGCTTGGCAATGCGGTGCGTCTGCCTGTGCTACTTGACAACATCAGCGATGAGGAAACCGCGCGCCTAAGCCGTATTGAAAATCAGTTTAAATCGCTTGCCAAAGTCGATACGCTGACTATTGTGAATGCGGGTGACGGCTCTGATAAAGAGTTACCGTTGTCGTCATCGAGTATGGTCGGGCAGTTAAAAGTGCTAGTGCCGATGAAAGGCTTGATTGACCCAACGGCGGAGCTTAATCGCCTTGCCAAAGCGCAAGAAAAACTTATCAAACAAGCTGAAAGCCTGCGTAGTAAATTGTCGAATGAAAGTTTTGTGAGCAAAGCCCCTGCTAATGTGGTAGAAAGCGAGAAAGCGAAATTGGCGGAGATGGATAGCCAACTTGCCGAAATGAATAAGCAAATTGAGCAGTTACAGGCGATTTAAAGTCGATAATTATGAATTTTAATCCTGGAGCAATAATGACAACTCATAAAGCTAAGAAAATTAAAGAAAAAGCATGGAATATAGGTAATGCGGAAACTCCATGCTATATAACGGTCTTGAACGCAAAAGAAGTTTTCGATATGTCAACAGTTTCAAGAGTTGAGGACAATCCTAAACTTGGTTATCAAAGGAATCTTGATGAAAAGAGAGTTAACAATATTGCTCAATACTTAGAGCAAGGAAATATTATTCCAGGTTCAATTATCCTTAGTGCTCAGTCTAACAGTGAAATTCTATTTGATGAAAACACTCAAGAAATAAGTATGAGTGGTGTACAAAATTCTTTATTTGTAATCGATGGCCAACATAGACTTTGGGGAGCTAGCAAAGCTGAATTAGAAGTGAAACTTCCTGTATGTATTTTTGTTGGACTAAGTATGCAACAGGAGGTGCAGTACTTTCTCGATATTAACTCTAATCAAAAAGGCGTTCCTAAAACCTTAAGAATAGAGTTATTAAAATTCTTATCGGAGCCAGATAGTAATGATGCGATATTAAATAAAATGTTTGAGGAATTAGGAGAAAATCCTAGCTCGGCATTGTTTAATAAGACTTCACCGACTACTTCTAAACCTGGCAAAATAACTCATGTGCCTTTTAGAAATGCTCTAGAGTCATTATTAGATGGAAAAGTTCTAAAAAAATTTGACTATAACGGCAAAAGAAATCTGATAGAAAACTACATAAATGCTTTTTCAAGAGTTTTAATTTCACTTGAAGGAAATGATAAAAGATTAACGCAATCTGCTTTTTTTCAGGCCATGTTTAAAATATTTGATGAAGTCTGTGAGTATTCATTATCTTATTACAAAAACTATAAGCAGGAATCTTTTGAAAATTCAATTGAAGGTATTAAAAATGTTGACTTCGAAAAACATTCTGGCTCAAATCAGCAAACAATTAGTGCCCTGGAAAATGATATGAAAAATGCAATTGAGTTATATATGAAAAGGAATTCAATGCCGAGCGATTTACTGTAAATGCTTGGTAATAAGTTAGCAAGCTCAATTTTTAAAAAAATGTCATCAATGGGAATTAACTTGAAAGTTCCTAATCAGGATTCTTACTTTCAAACTATTAAAGATTTCCTGTTAGATCAGAGTAATATGAATGATTTCGCTATTCAAAATCTAACGAATTTCTATATTGATGTTGCAATAGATGATTATAACGGTTGTCTATTAGTTGATTATCATTCAGCAAGAGAAAGAATAATCCAACAAAAAAATAACCTTGAAGTTTTATATAAAAACAGTATGCAACCTGCATGGATAATAATAACAGCTTACTACTGCAATTTTTTTATAGCAAATGAATTATCAAAATTATATGGCAGATACATAGTTAATTTTTCAAAAAAAGAAATGTCTATAATCATTAAACAGAGTGATTATAGCGCCCAATTTATATTAAAAGATTTGGATGAAAATAACTCATATGAAGTTGAAGTTTCTAACTCAGAATACGATAATTTTGTCAGGTTAAAATTCAATAAGAAATCACCCAAACCACATAAAATTGTTTGGGAAAATTTATCGAAACTTATCAAAGATATTCAAGCAGATGTAACACATGAAAAGCTACTATTCGAAAATATCATAAAGGGTGATAAAAATTGGCAAAATCCTAGTCAAATTAGGAACAATTGGAATTATAGATATTCTGAATATTACTCGACCGAAGGTAATAATTTAGGTAGCAATTTCTTAAAAATTATAAGTAATAAAAGTTCTACTCTCAATCATTTCAATAATAGAAGAATCCAACCAACTGATAGCAATTTGGCGTCTAGTATTGCGTTTATTTACTACTTACTATTAGAGGCATTTGAGGATATTGATAGAAAATTTGAAAATTTATAATATTATTTACAACGTATCGTTATGAAATATTTTTGCTGTTAAAAAACTCACAAAATCTGTGGGTTTTATTTTTATCACCAAAAGTTTATTGGTATAAATTTCTTTTTATAAGAATATTTATTTAAGTCAGCTATAATCCTTTAAATTATAAATGCTTAAACTACTAGTTAAAGGACTAGCAATGAAAAAAACAGCCTATACATTCTTATCGACCTTATCAATGGTATCGCTATCACTTAGCACTACAAGTTATGCTGATACATCCCTAAATTCAGTAGCACCCGTCGGCGTCAAAGACACACTATCCCAAGTCATGACAACCAAAAAACTACGCGTCTGCTCACCAGGCGATTACAAGCCATTTAGCTATGATAATAACGGTAAATTCGAAGGGATTGATAATGACTTGGTGAATGGCTTGGCGAAAAGTCTTGGCGCAGATGTGGTGATGGTAAAGACCAGTTGGTCGAATTTATTAAGTGATTTTAACGCGGATAAATGCGATATTGCCGTTGGTGGTATTTCTATCTCACTACCACGCCAACAGCAGGCATTATTTACTGAGCCTTATTTCGTCAATGGTAAAACGCCCCTAGTACGCTGTCCTGATGTTAAAAAATACCAAACTATCGACCAAATCAACCGTCCTAACGTGCGTATCGTTGCCAATCCAGGCGGTAGTAATGAAAACTTTGCAAAAACAGCGTTGAGCAATGCCAATCTAACAATGCAAAAAGACAATCTCGTTATCTTTGATGAAGTCGCGCAAAAACGTGCTGACGTATTCGTGACAGAAGCGGCAGAAGCGAGAGTCAAACAACATGAATACAAAGGCGTACTCTGCGCCGTTAATCCCGATAAACCATTAAAATCAGCATTAAACGGTTGGCTTATCCCAAATAATGATTTTCGCTTCAAAGCCTATGTTGACCAGTATCTCAATCTAGAAAAATTATCGGGCAATCTCGATACAACCATCAATAAATGGATACCAAAAGATTAATTAAATTTTTAACATGCAAAAAAACCCACAAAATCTGTGGGTTTTAAAACCAATCTTCCAATTTTAAGTCATTCACCCTACCAAACTCGCCAGTATTATGCGTCACCAAAATGAAATCATTCGCAACTGCCATACCTGCAATTTGCACATCATATGACCCAATAGGTTTGCCAATACGCTCTAAATCCACTCGAATTTGGGCAGTTGCTTGAGCAGATTTTTCATCAAAATCAACCCAACTGACTTGGTTTTTAAGAATAGCAAGTTGGGCAATACGTTTTTGCGGACTGGTAGATTTTAAAATACCAACTTGCAACTCATAATAAACCACACTCGATAAAACAATCTCACTTGGCTGACAAACCAATAAGCGCGCTTTGACGTTGCCAAAACCTTTGAAGTAATAAATAAAGGTATTAGTATCCAGTAAATACTTCATAACGGCTCTCTAGGCGTATCTTGGCTAGTAGAATGACGGATGTCTTCCAAAGCTGGAAAATCCTGCCACGCTCCTGCCAATTCTTGCACGTCAGATGACCATTGATTATTAACTTTGTTAGATTTGTTGAGCATACCGACACGTTGTTTGATTAACTTATCAAGCCAACTAGTAGACGACAAGTTTTCCGCTTTGGCTTGGTGCAGCACTTTCTCAAGCACCTCATCATCAAGGGTTAAAACAATTTGCGCCATGTCTCTCTCCTTATTCGCTTTTCTCAAAGTATAACTGACAAATTCGGATTGAGCCAATCGGTTTACTCAACTACTAATAAAGCTTAATGCGCCTCATCCCAGTTATCACCAATGCCCACTTCTACAACGAGCGGCACGGCAAAATCCACATCCCAGCCTTTTTCCTTAGCGGTTTTTGACAACACATCTTGCATCGCGTTCTTTATAAGTTTAGCGATTTCATCGACTTTGTCTTCATCCGCTTCAAACACCAACTCATCATGCACCTGTAGTAGCATTTTAGCGTGCTCTGTGGGCAATACATCATTCACCGCAATCATAGCAAGTTTGATGATGTCGGCAGCACTGCCTTGTAGTGGTGCATTAATCGCTGCGCGTTCTGCCGCTTGACGCACGCCGCGGTTGGGGTGCTGCATATCGGGGGTAAATAGCTTACGCCCCAAAATCGTGGTGATATAGCCTTGGCTTTGCGCAGCCGTGCGGGTGGCTTGCATATAGGTACGTACTGTCGGGTAGCGGGCGAAGTACAGCTTGATATAGTCTTGCGCTTGCTGGCGAGTAAAGCCCAACTGCTTGGCAAGCCCAAATTCACTCATGCCGTAGAGTAGCCCAAAGTTGACCGCTTTGGCTTGGCGGCGTTCTTCGCTCGTCACATCATCGAACGCCTTGCCCAAAATCTCAGCAGCGGTGGCGCGGTGAATGTCATGCCCTTCTTGAAACGCGCGGATTAGCACCGGGTCATTGGCAAAGTGTGCCATCAGCCGAAGCTCGATTTGCGAATAGTCCGCCGATAGCACTTTGCGACCTTTGGGGGCAATAAACGCGCCACGAATGAGCCGCCCAGTATCGGTGCGAATCGGGATGTTTTGCAAATTTGGCTCAGTCGATGACAACCGTCCTGTGGTCGTCAACGCTTGATGATAACTGGTATGCACACGGTCGTTGCTGTCTGCCACGTTTGCCAGCGCGTCTGTGTAGGTGCTTTTAAGCTTGGACAGACTGCGATGTTCAAGCACGGTTTCAATCAGCGGATGGTCGATGGTGGCAAGCACCGCTTCACTGGTGGAGTATTGCCCGGTTTTGGTTTTTTTACCGCCTGTAATGCCTAAGCGTTCAAACAGCACTTCACCCAACTGCTTTGGACTGGCAAGGTTAAAGGTTTCGCCCGCTTGCGCAAAGGCGACTGTTTCAAGTGCTTGGATTTTTTCATCAAAGCGCGCGGATAGTTCCCCCAAAAACGCTTTATTGAGCAAAATCCCGTCATGCTCCATTTGGCAAAGGATTTGGGCAACAGGGATTTCTAGTTCATGCAGCAGCTTGGCATTGTTCGGTTCGGCTTTGAGTTTTTCGCTAAACAGTTCAAATAGCTGATAGGTGATATCGGCGTCTTCGCATGCGTAGTCACTTGCCACGTTTAAAGGGACGTTGTCAAAGGTGATTTGCTTGGCGCCTTTGCCTGCCACATCTTCAAAGGTGATGGTTTGGGTATGTAGATAGTGGCGTGCCAAATCGTCCATACCGTGACGGGTGGCAACGGCGTTAATCACATAACTGGCAAGCATGGTGTCCATTGCCCAGTTGCTCGGCTCATTGATTAAGTCGATATCATAATTTGCCAAAATATGCGCGTCGTATTTTATGTGCTGACCGATTTTGCCGATTTGTGGATTTTGCAAAATCGGTTTTAACTGGGCTAAAACATCCTCACGACCAAGTTGTTCAATCCGATTGCCCATCTCATCAACGTGGGCAACAGGCACATAATAGGCTTCATGCGATTGCAGCGCAAACGACAAGCCGACAAGCTCGGCATGTTGCCAATTCACATCGGTGGTTTCGGTATCAATGACAAAATGCTTTGATGCGCCAAGGCGTTGGATTAATTTATCAAAATCGGCTTGGTTGGTGACAGTGTGCCACTGCTTGTTGGCAGTATTTTTGCTATCTTGGCTAGTTTTAATCGCTTCCACCACAGCATTTTGAGCAGACTCAGCAGCTTTAAAATTGCCGTTATTGGATGGGTGAAACGGATGATTGAGCGACGCTATTTCACTTTTAAATTCTAATTCGGTAAAAATTGCGCGTTTTTCTTCTATGTTAAAACTTGGGTCAGTGGGTAGCCGCAACGTCTCCCAGTCAGGCACGATATCAAGGTCGGTGATGATGGTCGCCAAGCGTTTATCCAGCGCAATGCTGTCGGTGCTTTGCAAAAAGGTTTGTTGTTGCTTGCCTTTTAACTGGTCGACATTGGCAAGGATATTGTCAATGCTGTCGTATTGCTCAAGCAGTTTTTGCGCGGTTTTTGCGCCGATGCCTGCGACACCCTTGATACCATCTGATGCGTCGCCCATGAGGGTGAGATAGTCGATGATTTGACGGGGCTCGACGCCAAATTTTTCTTTGACCCCTGCGATGTCATAGCGTTTGTCATCAAAGCTGTTTTCCACGATGACGCAGGGATTGACCAGTTGGCACATATCTTTGTCGCCTGTGGAGATGATGACATGATGACCTTCTAGGCAAGCACGGTGGGCGAGTGTGCCGATGATGTCGTCAGCTTCTACGCCTTCAATGGCGAGGAGCGGTATGCCCATGGCTTGTATCATCTTGTGAATATAAGGGATTTGCTCGGCAAGTTCGGCGGGCATTTCTGGGCGGTCGCCTTTATAAATAGGGGAAAGCTTGTGGCGAAAGGTGGGCGCTTTGGTATCAAACGCCACCGCCATGTGGGTTGGGCGGTATTTTTCCATCAGTTTTTTGAGGGCGTTGAGCGTGCCGCGGATGGAGTTGGTGTGCAAGCCTTGGGTGGTTTGCATGGTGACAGGCAAGGCGTGAAAATTGCGGAACATATAATACGAGCCGTCCACCAAGATAAACGGCGGCTTATCGGTGTTGATGTGATCGGTATCAAGTAGGGCAGTTGCAGTCATAGGATTACTTATCTTTATGTTGTTAAAATATGGTGTCAAAATATGGGCTAGTATTAAAATATAAGACAGTGTCAAAATGTAGGGAAAAATTTTATATTATCTGCGTATTATACTGGCTTTTTGCGGCAAATCGTTAAGCATTTCAAACTCATTCATTGGCAGAAGGTGGATAGATTTTGGCGGATGCCAATCGGGTGTATGCTAAGCGCATGCGAAGTTTGGCGGGTTGTCATGGCGGCAACTTTGCAAAAATTCCAACAATAGCCGATAGCCAATGTGCTACAATTTTTTAGCAATTTTAGGCGTTTTACCAATTTTTAGGCACAACCAATTTTTAGTCAAAAAAGGGAACTTTATGGGCAATACCTATTACACACTGCTTGACCGCACCACGACCGATGATATCACCACATCAAACTACCGCTGCAATATCCATTGTCAAGGCGCATGGAATGACAACGAACAACACATGGCGGCAGCGACAGGACTGTTGGCTTACGAGCTTGAACAATTCAAACCGCGCAGTGACATGCGTATCGGGCGCATCAGTCTAGATATTTTTGGGCTGATTCATTTTGGCGATTTTAGCGTGACTACCCACATTATCCGCCCGGGTCGCACTATCGAACTGGTCGAAACCACCATGGCAGCCAATGGCAAAACCTGTATCGTTGCCCGTGCGTGGCGTATGCAAACCAGTGACACATCAGAGATTGCTGGGCTGGAAGATGAGCGAATCGGTCATCCAGAAAGCTACCCGAACTGGGACGGCATGAAGCATTGGGGCGGCGGCTATATCGACAGTATTTATCTCAAAGCCGACCCCGACAACCGCCAAGGCGACGGCATCGTGTGGATCAATACCGATATCGACATGGTCGAAGAAAACGGCGAAACAAAGCCCACATCCGACTTTGTGCATTTGATGGGCATGGTCGATACCGCCAATGGCGTGGTACCGCGTATTCACCAACCCAATACCATTGAATGGTTTTTCCCCAACCTAGATTTGCAAATCCATCTGCATCGTATGCCTGTTGGGCGTTGGCTGGGACTTGAGACCGTGCAACAATTTGGGGGCGATGGCGTGGGTCTGACCAGTAGCGTGCTGCATGACGCACACGGCGCATTTGGTCGAAGCGAGCAAATTTTAACCATTCGAAAAGCCTAAAAAACTATCAGGAGCAGCAATCATGGAAGATAACAACACACTAACTGAACACTCGGTCAACGATGCCGAGTTTTGGCAAAAACGCTATGATGATGGCTATACTGGGTGGGACATCGGTAAAATTTCGCCACCCCTGCAAGCCTATATCGAGCATTTACTCGACAACGGCGTCAGTAAATCGGTACAGATTTTAATCCCTGGGGCGGGCAACGCCTACGAAGCAGGCTATCTTCATGAACAAGGTTTTAGCCATGTTTATGTGGTGGATTTTGCCAAGCTCCCTTTGGATAGTTTTGCCAAGCGCTATCCCAGTTTTCCCAAAGCGCACCTGCTACAAGCGGATTTTTTTGGCTTAGACCCTGCGCAGTATCAGTTTGATTATATTATTGAGCAGACGTTTTTTTGCGCGATTGACCCCAGTAGACGCAGCGATTATGCCAAGCAAATGCAAAAGCTCCTTAAACCCACGGGTAAATTGGTGGGCTTGTTGCTAGATAAGCATTTTGAAAGCAGTCCACCGTTTGGTGGCGACAAGCAAGAATATGAAACATTGTTTCAGCAGTTTTTCACTATTGATAAACTGGCGCCTTGCTATAATTCAATTAAGCCCAGACAAGGTAGCGAATTATTTTTTATCCTGAGCCAAAAGAAGGTACAGGACGCAGGTATCTCCTAAGCGTTAAACTACTAATTGTTAAACTACTACTCATAACCTTACCATTTCTTTGACGATGAAGCAGGTGGGAAAGAAACCGTGTTTTGAATCGCGGGAAATTAATGGCTTTGAGCGCCTCTTGACCTGAGCGCACGTCACTGCCCAAGAAAATCCGCAGCTAGGGGCATGGCGCTGATGATAAAAAAATTTGCCAAGACATAATGAATTAAAGTTTTAATATTATGCCAATAATCTATATTGGCTTGTCAGCTTAACGCCATAATATCCATGATGGAAAAAGGATAATATAACGTCTTGGTAGCGGTAACTAGCACAGGTATTTTATCAGCAAATTCCAGCATCTCTTGTTCTGGTAACTCGGCAATATCAATCGACTGCCAGCGTATATCGGCAACGGCTTGTGCTTGTAGCAATAAGCTTTCAGCGATTTCACACAGATGACAGCCCACTGTGCCATATAATCGCCAAGTAGTCTGGTCAGCCATAATGTGATCGTGCGGATTTGTCATGTTTTGCGCGTCGAAGTCGGACATATTCTGCCTTAGCATATAGCCAAAAATGCCATAATACGTTATATTTTTAGCTTAAGCCATCGCTGCTTTTGCCCCCGCCGTTAGGAATACACCGTGACCAAACCCGCTACCAAGAAACCCGCTACCAAAATTTCGATAAAGCCTAAACGTGTCAATACAGCTTTACCACCCACCAACCGCGGTATCGGATTTGGTGGCTGGGTCAAGCGTATTTTGCTCATAGTCATTGCCTGTTTTGTTGCGTTTCATGTAATAGTTGCAGCCTTATTGGTTGTCTGGAAAACCCAGCCTATCAACAACAGCATGTTCATGATACTGTATCGCTTGGGCAATTTTGCCCCTGTCAGTCAGACCTGGGTGGATGATAATCAAATTTCGGTGAATGTAAAACGGGCGGCGATTGCCAGCGAAGATGCCAACTTTGTCAATCATGCTGGCTTTGATGTGCAGGGCATTGAGAATGCGATTAAGAAAAATGAAAAAGCGGGGGCTATCAGCGCGGGCGGCTCAACCATTAGCCAACAGCTTGCCAAAAATTTATTTTTATACCCCAATCGCTCGTATTTTCGCAAAGGTGAAGAAGCGTTAATTACCTTGATGATTGAAAACATGTGGACCAAAGAGCGGATTTTGCTTGCTTATCTCAATGTCGCAGAGTTTGGTAAAGGCGTCTATGGCATTGAAGCAGCCGCTCAGCACTACTACCATAAGTCGGCAGCGCATTTGACAAAGCGACAAGCCGCATCTTTGATTGCCATGCTACCCAATCCCAAATATTTTGAAGACAACCGTAACGACCGCCGCCTGCTTAACAAAACCCAAATCATTCTACGGCGCATGGGTGTGGCAGATTTGCCCGACACTGAATAGTCAAAAAACGCATCTATCGCTAAGCGGTTAAAAAATTACACTGTTAAAAATGATTTTTTATAGAAGGACTGTGCTATGCCAAACACTGCCAAACAAGATAAACCCAGCGAAGAGCATGTATCACAAATCAATCCGATACTAGGATTTAACAGCATTTGCTACCCAAACGTGTTTGAATACCAACAAAACGATAATGAGCTGTATTTTAATCGTGAATTGTCACTGTTACAGTTTCATCAGCGAGTACTCGCCCAAGCCACCAATCCCCGCCACCCACTACTTGAACGACTGTTTTTCTTGATAATTTTTTCATCCAATTTAGATGAATTCTTTGAAATCCGTGTCGCAGGCCTGATGCAAAAAGTACAAATGGGCGATGTGGTGAGCAGTATCGATGGTATGCGTCCCAGTAAGGTTTTGTCATATATCTCTGAAATCGCCCATCATGCGGTGGATAAGCAATACCGTATTTTAAATGATGAAATTCTGCCTGCACTGGCGGAGCAAGACATTCGCTACCTAAAACGTGATGAATTGACCCAAGAGCAAGCCGCATGGGTAAAAAAATACTTTGCCGAACAAGTCGCGCCCGTGCTGACGCCGATTAGTATTGACCCTGCACATCCTTTTCCTAGATTGGTGAATAAAAGCTTGAATTTTATGGTGGGCTTAGAGGGTAAAGATGGTTTTGGTCGCGATATCAACATGGCGATTGTCCCTGCACCTCGAAGCTTACCGCGGGTTATTCGTTTACCCAATGAACTGACAGGCGGTAAAGAACATCACATCATGCTCACCGCAGTGATTCACGGGCATATCGAAGACTTATTCCCTGGCATGACGGTCACAGGCTGCCACCAATTTCGTTTGACGCGTAACGCCGATTTAGATTTATCCGATGATGTCGAAGACTTGGCGAAAGCGTTGGAAGGTGAATTGGAAAACCGTCGATTTGGTGCCAAAGTGCGCTTAGAAGTGACCACCTATTGCCCACAGCCGATGGTGGATTATCTACTTGATGAGTTTGGTTTAAGCCAAGAGCAACTATACCGTGTCAATGGTCCTGTCAATTTGACGCGCTTGTTGTTTGATTTTAAAATCCCAAATTTGCGTTATCAGTCGTTTAATCATGCCATTCCCAAAGCGTTTCGCCGTGATAGCTTGGATAAAAATGAAAACGTATTTCATGCCATTCGTAAGCAAGATGTATTGGTGCATCACCCGTTTCATTCGTTTTCACCTGTGGTCAACATTTTGCGCCAAGCCGCCAATGACCCCCATGTATTAGCCATCAAACAGACCCTTTATCGCTCAGGGACAAACTCTGAAATTGTCCAAGCGTTGGCCGAAGCTGCGCGTAAAGGCAAAGAAGTCACCGCGGTGATTGAGCTGCGTGCGCGCTTTGATGAAAAATCCAACATTGAAGTAGCAAACTTTCTGCAGCAGGCTGGGGCAGTGGTGGTGTATGGCATCGTCGGCTACAAGACCCACGCCAAGCTGATGATGATTGTGCGCCGTGAGGAAGATAAAATCCGCCGCTATGTGCATTTGGGTACAGGCAACTACCATGCGGGCAATGCCAAAGCTTATACCGACTATGGTCTATTTACCGCCAATGAAGCAATCACCGAAGATGTGCATAAAATATTTAACGAACTCACAGGCATGGGCAAGCCAGCCAAAGTGCAAAAACTACTGCATGCCCCCTTCACCTTACATGACAGACTCATGGGTTTTATCGACAACGAAATTGCCCACGCCAAAGCAGGCAAAGAGGCGCATATCATCATCAAGGTCAACGCAATGACCGAAAAATTACTGATTGACAAGCTATATGAAGCATCGCAAGCAGGCGTTAAAGTCAATCTGATTATCCGTTCGATGTGCTGTATTCGTCCGCAATTACCCGGCATATCCGACAACATCACCGTGCGCTCTATCGTCGGGCGTTTTTTGGAGCATACCCGCGTGTATTATTTTGCCAATGGACATCAAAATCCCAATGCTAATGGCAAACGCACCCACCGTTTATATTGCGCCAGTGCAGACTGGATGGATCGCAATTTATTTAGCCGTGTTGAAGTGGCTTTCCCTATTGAAGACCCCGTCGTCTTCAAACGCATTATGGAAGATTTGCACAATTACCTAAAAGACAATGTTAATGCATGGGAGCTTGATGCCAAAGGCACATGGCGAGCGATTACCCCTGGTGAAGGTGAAGCAGCATTCTCGGCACAAGATTATTTATTGACTAAAATCACCAGAAAAAGCTAATTTTGCTAGTCATAGGTTTTGAGTCAATTACACCGCTATCTAGAGAAGATGGCGGTTTTTTTGTTGATGAATGCGCTGATTTACACCCAGCGTTCAAAATTTACCGAATAGTAATAAATCTGCCAGAATTTCACACAGCTAAACACTTATCACATAGTGATAACAGCTTGTTACGCGAATACTTATCACAAACTGGCTTTATTTGCTACTATCAAACTTATAAAAGCAAAAGTGTGAAAGCGATTGAATTGGCTATTTTTTACATAAAAATTTAATCGCGCTCTATTTAAAAGTCTTTGATTAAAATCTTTGACTTAAATTGATACTAATAAAAATCATAAGGAAAATTACCATGTCACAGAATCAAGCACAAAACCAAGAACAGAATCAATCAAGCAACCAAACCGAAATTCAAAAAGCGACAGAAAATGTGAATCCTAGTCAATTATCAGAAAATTTGGATAAACAAAATAGTGTGAAAGGTGAGCCACAAGACTTAGACAAAAGTGAAAATACCCCTTTTATTGACGAGTCATTGCGTACTGACAACCACTAGAATTTTAATTGTTAAACTTTTGAATACTAAGCTTTTAATCATTAAATTTTGATTTACTAATTTATACAGCTCAACCTATAAAATAATAACTAATTGAGCGATAACAATTAATTAAAGGAATAAAAAATGCAAAATCAAAATAACGTAGAAATTATAGATCCAAAAACAGGTGTCGCCGTGACCCCGCAAGCCGTTATAGTAGAAGACAGTGTCACTCATCAATCAGGGGATGGTGTCACTACAGGCATGTCACCCTCAATGGAAACGCCTGATATTTTTGATAATACGCCACAAGCGGCGGTAAAAGTCCAATCTGCAGAAGACGTGGCGAATGGCGAATTATCGGATGAAAATGTGGCACGTATTTCTGAGGAAGAGGCGCGGAAATTACAGCAAACTGCCCAAGCCAATCTCAATGCAGAAAATTCACTTCATACGTTATCAGATGGTAGTGTTGATATCGACCGAGATTACTAATTTTCGATATCATTAAGTTTAAGCATTTTATTGGGTTGATACCCAAAAAGGAATGACCATGAATTCACCAGAAGCACAAACCAAACACGTTAATTTAGGCGATAAGTCTGCCGAGTTTGTCGATCGTCGTAACCAACCGGGACAAGCGTTCGATGATAATGTTAATGAACATACAATTGGCGGGGACGCGGTTGGTAATGAACGGCTAAAAAGCGACACCATTAATGAGCGCAATCTTTATACTACCCCAGAAAATGCCCAAAAACGCACTATTAATCCTGATGGCTCTATTCCAAGCGTTGGTAGTGAGTGACAATAAGTGGCAATGAGTCGGTTTAAGGATTAAATTGTAATAGCTAACCATCCACTCCATTTGATGGTTAGCTTTTTTTATCGTTACAGTCTACAAAAACGTCACGCAATCCAACCTCATGCAATCCAACTGGGTACCCCACTATGAAAGCGTAATTCATCATCGGGTTCATTGATGAGATGCGCCTCTACTTGACGAAAAAACGCCACGCGAGCATCAATCGGCTCGTCACTGATACTTTGTGCTAATGCCAAATAATCTTCAAAATGACGACTTTCTGATTTTAGCAAATAGCGATAATATTTTGCCAAACGCTCATCCTCAATTACTTGTGACAGTGCCCAAAAACGTTCACACGATCGGGCCTCGATGAAAGCACCAATAATTAACGTGTCTATCATCGCTTGCGGCTCGTAAGTGCGTTTATGTTTGAGCATACCTGCGGCGTAGCGACCTGCAGCAATATGTTGCCATGCTTGTCCCCGCTCTGCCATCAATCCCATCACTTGCTCATAATGGAGCATTTCTTCTCGAATCAGCTGAGCAAGCTTTAATTGCAGCTCGGTATGCGACATATAGCGAAAAATCAAATTCATCGCGGTGCCTGCGGCTTTTTTTTCACAATTGGCATGATCTTGGATGATGGTCGGCAAATCTGCCATTGCGGCTTTTAGCCATTTATCCGACGTCGTACAACCCAAAAACGCCAAAACAGGGGTGATATCAATGGGTTTTGGCTGATAGACAGAGTTATCGTTATCCAAGTCGATGACGGCTAATTCATCAAAACTGCTGTCCGTTTGTACTGGATTATTGATAAGAGCGGAATTTGACAAGGGGTTACTCACTTATTCACAAGTTAATAAAGTGATATTTTACCAAAAATCAGCGATAAAACCCTTAGCACAAAAATTTATATATAACGATTATTTAAAAAATAAATAGTTTTTATTTCTTTATTTTTATAAATGATGTTCGTATAATCAAATGTGAATTTTTTGCTATTTTAGGTCAAAACATAAGGAAAAATGCCATGTCAGAACGCGTTCAAAAGGGTAGTCTAGCGATTGATACACAGCTTTATAATTTCATTGCCAATGAAGTTACGCCAGTCGTGGGCATCGATAACGAAAAATATTGGCAAGAATTTGAAAAAATTGTCCAAACATTCCAACCCCGTAATAAAGCATTGTTGGCAAAACGTGACGAGATTCAAACCCAAATCGATGACTGGCATGACAAAAACCCCGCTAGCAACGGTCAAATCGACAAAGCCGCTTATACCCAATTTTTAAAAGACATCAATTACATCGTGCCAGAAGGCGATGACTTTTTGGTTGAAACCCAAAACGTGGATGACGAAATCGCCCATATCGCAGGCCCACAGTTAGTGGTACCTGTACGCAATGCCCGTTATGCGCTAAACGCAGCAAATGCGCGTTGGGGCAGCTTGTATGATGCGTTATACGGTACCGATGTCATCGATGAGACCAATGGTGCAGAAAAAGGCAAAGGCTACAACCCTGTTCGTGGTGCCGAAGTCGTAAAATACGCCAAAAACTTCTTGGATGCCAACTTTGCCTTAGCTGAGGGTAAATATGCTGACGTTACCGGTTTTAAGGTTGAAGACGGTAAATTAGTGATACGCCAAGGCGACAAAGCTACCTCATTAGCCCAGCCAGAAAAATTCGCAGGTTTTCTAGGCGATGCGGCAAATCCAACGGGTATTTTACTGAAAAATAATGGCCTACATGCCGAAATCCAAATCGACCCATCAAGCCATGTGGGTAAAGATGACCCTGCAGGCATCAAAGATGTCTTGATGGAAGCCGCGGTTACCACCATTCAAGACTGTGAAGACTCAGTCGCTGCCGTTGACGCCGAAGAGAAAGTAGAAGTATATCGCAACTGGTTTGGCTTGATGAAAGGTGACCTGAAAGATAGCTTTGAAAAAAATGGCAAACAAACCACCCGTACCATGAATCCTGACCGTGAATACACCGCGCCAGATGGTGGTAAAATCACCTTGCACGGCCGTTCAGTGATGCTAATTCGAAACGTCGGTCACTTGATGACCAACCCCGCGATTTTAGTCGATTTTGAAGGCAAACAAGAAGAAATTTATGAAGGTATCATGGATGCGCTAATCACACCACTGTGTAGCCTGCCAGATATTTTGGGTAAAAACAGCTTAAGCAATTCACGCACAGGTTCAATGTATATCGTAAAACCAAAAATGCACGGTCCAGAAGAAGTGCAATTTACGGTAGATTTATTCTCAGCGGTAGAAAAAGCGTTAAACCTACCCGAGAATACCTTAAAAGTCGGTATCATGGATGAAGAGCGCCGTACTACCGTTAACTTAAAAGAATGTATCCGCGTTGCTAAAAACCGCGTTATCTTTATTAACACAGGCTTTATGGATCGTACCGGTGATGAGATGCACACCAGTATGAAAGCGGGTCCCTTTGTTCGTAAAAACGACATGAAAAATACCGATTGGCTCAATGCTTATGAGCGTTGGAACGTAGACATGGGCGTCAAATTGGGCTTACCTGGTAAAGCGCAAATTGGTAAAGGCATGTGGGCAAAACCTGACAACATGAAAGAAATGGTTGCCACCAAGTCCAATCATCCAAAATCAGGCGCGACTTGTGCTTGGGTACCATCGCCGACGGGGGCAACGCTTCACGCCATGCATTACCATGAAACCAACGTCATGGACGTGTTAGATGATATCAAAAACCGCGAGCCCGCCAAGCTAGATGACATTTTGACCGTGCCACTTGCTACGGATACCAACTGGACAGATGAGCAAAAAACTGCCGAGCTTGAAAACAACATTCAAGGTATCTTAGGATATGTAGCGCGCTGGGTTGACCAAGGCGTTGGCTGTTCTAAGGTACTAGATATTGATGACGTTGCCTTGATGGAAGACCGCGCTACCTTGCGTATTTCTAGCCAGCACGTTGCTAACTGGCTAGCGCATGGGGTTGTGACGCCACAACAAGTGGATGACGTACTCAAACGTATGGCAAAAATGGTCGATGAACAAAGCAAAGACGATCCAGCCTATATCCCAATGGCAAATGACTATAACACTTGGGCATACAATGCAGCGCGTGATCTTATCTTCAAAGGAACGGTACAACCCAGCGGATATACTGAGCCATTGTTACATCAAGCCCGTCTTAATCTCAAAGCTAACTAGATTTTAGCAATTAAAACCTATCAATCATTTGAAAACCATCAGATTTGTAACTGGTGGTTTTTTTATGGCATAAAAATATTGCAAAATGTTTCAGAGTGAATTACTCTACTTTCACAAGGAAAGTTTTAGATTTTGTTAACTTTTTCATTGTTTTGTAACAAATTGTTGGCAAAATCTATCTATGCAAAAGAATTGCTACGCATCTGTGTAGTTTTACCTAGGATACTGTGGAGAAATCCTTATGAAAAAAATCGCAATCGCTTCAGCCATCGCTTTAGCTTCAATCACTGCTGCCCATGCTGCGCCAACTGTATATGGTAAAGTCTTATTAACTGGCGAATATACAGATGTTGATGATAAAACTGCTAAAAATGATGATACTTCTAGTACAAAATTAGTTTCTAACTCTTCACGTATTGGTTTTAGAGGTGAAGATGATCTTACTGATACTACTAAACTTGTGTATCAATTAGAGTATGGTATTGATGTTGACGCTGATAGCAATGCCCGTAAAACTAACCAACAATTTTACTCTCGTAATACATTCATCGGTTTAGCTCATAACACTATGGGTACTTTACTTGCCGGTCGTCACGACACACCATTTAAACTAACTAAAGGTAGTGTTGATGTATTCAATGATTATGACAATGTAGCGCTAGGCAAGCTAATGGCAGGTGAACAACGCGTTGACAACGTGATTGCTTATAAATCACCAACATTGGTAGGTACGCCAGTTACTTTTTTAGGCGCGGTGAGCCTCGATGAATGTTCACAAAATGATGATGATAAATGTTTAGTAACTGCCGCGGTTCCTGCGACAGGTACTACTCCTGCAAAACCTGCCGTCTATCGTGACAAGAAAAATGCTTACTCTGCAATGGTAAACTATGACCAAAATGGTGTATATATCGGTTTAGGTTATGACAATTCGGTATATGGTAATGATACCAGTGGCTGGCGTGTAGCAGGTTCATTAGACATGGGCAAAATGAACATGGTTGATGGTCTAACACTGGGTGCGCTATATCAAGATTATGACTTTAACACTGATGATAATGAGCAATCATGGCTGTTAAGCGGTAAATACAAAATTGGGGCAACGCCATGGGCGGTTAAAGCACAATATATTGACACTTCAAACCAAAGTGGCGTGAAAGACCGTGATGCTACTGAAGTTGCGTTAGGTGCTGAATATAGCTTTAACAAAGCTACCAAAGGTCACTTGTACGCTGCACAAATCGATACTGATAATGTTTCAGATAGAACAATCGTGGGTGGTGGTTTAGAGTATAAATTCTAATTTAATTACCTAAATTAGACGTCTTTAAAAAGACTAATCAGATTGACTGGTTAGTCTTTTTTGTTATTATCCATTTCCTTCGTGAAATTAAATACTGCCACAGCGTATTTATAGCGCAATCAATGTAAAAATAGTAATGTAAAAATAGCGAGTAGCATGCACATGATAAAAAACCTATGGTTTGTCCCAATCGGGCTATTAGTCTCAATGGCCAATACCCAAGCAGCACCCCTCATTTATGGTAAAGTCTTTTTGACCGCAGATTATGTGCAAACCGATTATGACGAGGATTATCGGGCGACTACCACCGATACCCAGTCACCGAAGGATGAAAAAGTTACTGAGCTTAATTCCAACTTTTCTTATTTGGGCGTCAAAGGACAACAACCCTTAACCGATGATACGGATTTAATTTATCAGCTTGAGTATGGGATTGATGTCGATACCGATAGTAAAAATAACAAGGGTCAGTTTTACTCTCGCAACACCTATCTTGGTTTGTCTCATCAGCAGTATGGTACCTTGCGGTTATAGCGACGATAGATCATCTCTACGCGGGTCGAATCAGTCGGGACAATTATAAAGATGATACGATTGTTGGGACGGGTATCGAATACAAATTTTAATTCTAATTTAACTGGAAACTGCAATTATTGTATATGTTAACTAATTCTTTAGTTAGCTTTTTTTATTTCTTAGCATTCGCGCGGGGTTTGATAAAATAAAACTGTAAAGATTTCAATATGATTAAAAAAAACTGCATCGTTGTTTAAAAAACTATTGCAAAATATTTCAAAATTGTTATCCTAGTATTCAGAGGTATGTTTTTAGTAATTAGTACGAATAAAATGTAAATATATTCATACTTTATTGCTAGACTTATACAGTTAATAGTTGACGCTATTAATAGGAACCAAAGTAGCGATTTTCTTGCTTTGGTTGTTCGGAGAGGTAGTGGTGCTGACAAGTCACCAGTTATCTAAAATTTGTTTTTCCTGATAGAGATGTCCTATGAAAAAATTACTTTTAGCCACAGCCGTCGCTGCACTTTCAGTTTCTGCTGCCCATGCTGCTCCAACTGTTTATGGTAAAGCGTTAGTTACAGTTGATTATTCTGATTTTGACGATGAATCAACTACTAAGTTGAATTCTACTACCTCGCGTATTGGTTTTAAAGGTGCTGAAGCACTGACAGCTAATACTGACTTGGTATACCAATTAGAGTATGGTGTTGAAATTGATAGTGACAACGGTGGCACTGTAAAAGGCAAATCACAAAATCAATTTTATTCACGTGACACTTATTTAGGTCTATCTAACAAACAATATGGTACTTTGGTTGCTGGTCGTTTGTCTGCAATCGATGACAACATCAATTACGTTAGCCAAACTGTAGGTCAATACGACGGTTTCAATGCGGCTTATTGGGATGGTGACCGTGTAAACAATGCGATGTCTTACTTTTCACCAGCCTATAACGGTCTTCAATTCATGGGTATGTATGCATTTGAAGAGGATAACGCATCTGATTTAGACACAGATGCAGAAGCGTTTGGTGTAGGTGTTAAGTATGAGCCAGCAAATCAACCATTCCGTGCTGGTGCAACCTACATCAAATCAGGTGATTTCAATACTACTCGCGTAAGCGGTGCCTATGACTTAAATAACCAAATTGGTCTTGGTGCATTGTATCAAATCAGTGATTTAGACACTAGTGACAAAGAAAACTTGGCTGCAGTAAGTGCAACCTACAAAACTGCAACGCCTTGGACAGCCTATGCGCAAGCTGAAATGACCTCAAATGTTGGCGGTGTTGATGGTGATGATGCACAGCGTTTAGTATTAGGTGGTAAGTATGCATTCAATGCCAATGCAACGGGTCATGTATACGCTGGCTACTCAAATCTAGAGCAAGAAGGTCAAGATGACCAAGACGGTTTTGGTATCGGTACTGGTATCGAATACAAATTCTAATATTTACTAGAATTTGCTATCAAAAAATCCACTCAGCGATGAGTGGATTTTTTTATGAGCGAGCGATTTATTGATAAAAATAATTTTTTGCTAAACCTAGGCATTTTCGAGTAAAATTCTTTTTTACCAACGAGCGAAATAGATAACATGACAAAATTCATCTTTGTAACTGGCGGTGTCGTTTCTTCACTTGGCAAAGGTATCACCGCTGCATCGGTAGCCGCGATTCTTGAGGCACGTGGTCTGAAAGTCACCATGACCAAAATGGACCCTTATATCAATATTGATCCAGGTACAATGAGCCCGTTTCAGCATGGTGAAGTATTTGTTACCGAAGATGGCGCAGAGACTGACCTTGATTTGGGCTATTACGAGCGTTTTTTACGCCACTCAAAAATGACCCAGCGCAACAACTTTACCAGTGGGCGTATTTATTCGGCAGTGATTGAGAAAGAACGTCGCGGTGATTATTTGGGCGGTACGGTACAAGTCATTCCGCATATTACTGATGAAATCAAAGCGCGTATCCGTGCCAGTGGCGAAGGCTACGATATTGCGATGATTGAAATCGGTGGTACTGTCGGTGATATTGAAAGCTTGCCATTCATGGAAGCGGTGCGTCAAATGCAAGTTGAACTCGGCCGCAATAATGCGATGCTGATGCATTTAACCCTAGTGCCTTATATCGCGAGTGCAGGCGAGAGCAAAACCAAACCAACCCAGCACTCAGTCAAAGAATTACGCAGCATTGGCTTGCAGCCTGATGTGTTAATTTGCCGTAGTGAACACGCGATTAGCGATGATAATCGCCTAAAAATTGCATCGTTTACCAATGTTGAGCAACGTGCCGTTATCCTTTGCCCAGATGCCAAATCTATTTATCAAATTCCAAGTATCCTGCATGCCCAGCATTTAGATGATTTGATTTGTGAGCGCTTTGGGTTAGATACCCCAGAGGCGGACTTAAGTGATTGGCACCAGTTTACCCAAGCGTTGTTAAATACCCAAGAAACCGTAACTGTGGCGATGGTGGGTAAATACGTCGAACTGCCTGATGCTTATAAGTCAATCAATGAAGCCTTGCTACATGCGGGCGTGGCAAACAATGTCAAAGTCAATATTGACTATGTCGATGCCGAAAAACTTGAAAATGATGACAGCCTGTTCGAGCATATTAAATCTGCCGATGCTGTGCTTGTGCCTGGTGGATTCGGTGAGCGCGGCACCCTGGGTAAAATGAAAGCAATCCGCTATGCCCGCGAAAACAATGTCCCTTATTTGGGGATTTGTTTGGGAATGCAATTAGCCGTCATTGAGTTTGCGCGCAATGTATTGGGTCTTGACGCCAACTCAACAGAGTTTGATAAAAAAACCAAAGCGCCATTGATTGGTTTGATTACAGAATGGTTTGATGAAAAAGGCGAACTACAAGTACGTAGTGACGCCTCAGATTTGGGCGGTACCATGCGTTTGGGTGCCCAAAAAGCCGAGCTTGTGGAAGACAGCAAACTGCGCCAAATCTATGGCAGCCCTGTGATAACTGAGCGTCATCGTCACCGCTATGAAATGAATGGTCGCTATATCGAACAGCTGGAAAATGCCGGTATGAAAATTTCTGGTTATTCAGCCAAACAGCATTTGGTCGAGTCAGTAGAAATTGCCAATCACCCTTGGTATGTCGCGGTACAATTCCATCCAGAATTTACCAGCCAGCCACGCGGTGGTCATCCATTGTTCAATAGCTTTGTTGCAGCGGCTAAACAAACCAAAAAATAGTATTTATGATGCACAACAAAACCATCTATTACAGGTGGTTTTTTTGTTTTTGGCTGGCTTTGTATCTAGCCAATTATGATATAGTGATAATCAATAAAAACTTTAACAACATACTGAGAGCCCTATGACCACTAACTTACCGACACCGCAATCTCACATTCAGCTTAATGATATCACCATCGGCAATGATCAACCGTTTGTGCTGTTTGGCGGTATGAATGTACTAGAGAGTAAAGATTTGGCATTTGAAATTGCTGAAAGCTATATTGAAATCTGTAAGCGCTTAAATATCGGCTATGTGTTTAAGGCAAGTTTTGATAAAGCCAATCGCTCAAGCTTGTACTCGTTTCGTGGCCCAGGTCTGGAAAAAGGTATCGACTGGCTAAGCGATATCAAAAAAGCGTTCAATGTGCCCATTATCACTGACGTACACGAGCCGTACCAAGCTGAGCCTGTGGCAGCGGTGGCGGATATTATCCAGTTGCCCGCGTTTTTGAGTCGTCAAACTGACTTGGTAGCAGCGATGGCAAAAACTGGTGCGATTATTAATGTCAAAAAAGCACAGTTTTTGGCACCCCATGAGATGAAGCATATCATCAATAAATGCCTTGAAGCTGGTAATGATAAAATCATCTTGTGCGAGCGTGGCAGTGCGTTTGGCTATAACAATCTCGTTGTCGATATGCTGGGTTTTGACACTATGAAAAAAATGCAGGTTCCCGTGTTTTTTGATGTGACCCATAGCTTGCAGCAGCCGGGTGCGCGTGCAGATAGTGCAGGCGGTCGCCGAGAACAGATTACCACGTTAGCACGTGCTGGCATGGCAACAGGATTGGCAGGGTTATTTTTGGAAGCGCATCCAAATCCTGATGTTGCCAAATGCGATGGTCCTTGTGCGCTGAGGTTGAGCCAGCTTGAGCCGTTTTTAGCCCAGTTAAAACAGCTTGATACCTTAGTCAAAGGGTTTGAGGTGTTAGATACCCACTGATTTTCACTCAACCTTTTAACACAAATTTGCAACGCCTCGTTATTAAAATGCTATCAATCGATAACGAGGCTTTTTTTTGGCTATGTTATAGTGCTAGGTTATAGGACTAGAACAATATTTTATCACCCACAGCATAAATACAGGAATAATCATGGCAATTCAAACAGTCGCGTATGATTTAAAAGGCATTAATGACCCAGCAGGCTATGAGGAAGTCATGAAAGCTCTAACCACCATCGGCGGGGTGCAAGCAGTGCATCTTGAGCCTGAAAATCATCGCGTGATTGTAAGCTTTGATGATACCCAGACATCAGTTTTTGCCTTCAAAGCTGCGCTGACCAATGTTGACTATATCACCGAGCCGTTCCCGATTGAGGCACCTGCCAACCCTGCCAACAATCGTACTTTAGCGGGTGATTTGGCAAAAGATGGTAGACTTTTTTAAATTGTTTGTTCAGTGGCTACGCTCGGTGCGGCAAGGGTGGTTGGTCACGGAGTCATCTTGTACGCCATCTTGCAAGCCCTCTAAAATGCTACAGGTAGGCGAGCCATCTCCCAAACAATTATCGTGCCATCCTTGCAGGGTGGCTTTCATTGATTGTAACCGCTGTATTTTATCGTTTAGTTCATCGATGTGATTGCGCGTTAATGCTTTGACTTTGGCATTGCTACGCTGCTTGTTGTCTTGTAGAGCCAATAACGCTTCAATCTGCGCTAACGAAAAATCCACATCACGGGCATGTTTGATAAATTTTAGACGCTGTAATTGGGTATCGCTAAAAATACGGTAACCACTGTCCGTGCGCTGGATGGTCTGTAATAAACCGAGTTTTTCATACTCACGAATTTGCCTAGGTGATAATTCAGTCAATTTAGCGACTTCATTAATATTCATTTTTTGCTTGACCTTGACCTAATGTTAAGGTTTATAGTAATACCACAGTGTGATAAATCAATCTTTTTTTTCAAAGAACGTAAAAAAAGCAACCTGAAGGATATGAATATGAATAACATCATGGGTTTGCCATGGGTGGTGGCATTGGCGCTAGGTATGACAGCTTGTACAAAAAATGACACTACCCAAACTGCAACGACGGCATCAAGTACCGATTCAATGAGTACCCATGCGAGCATGACCCAAACGCAGTCAATGCATCATATGGCTTCGGCAGCGGATACGCAGTCACAATCACAGCCGCCGCATATCATGGCTTATATGGATATCATGAATAAAATGCACCAAGCCATGTCAGCAGGAGTGCAAGCTAAGAATGCCGATGTCGGGTTTGCCAAAGGCATGATACCGCATCATGAAGGCGCAATTGCGATGGCAAAAGTGGAGCTACAATATGGCAAAGATGCCGAAATGAAAGCCCTTGCGGAAAAAATCGTCGATGCCCAGCAAAGTGAAATCAGCGTGATGCAAAACTGGTTGGACAAAAACGAATCAAGTCAGATAGCGGCGAGCAATGCCAAAGAAATAACGCAAGCCTATCAACAAAAAGACATGAGCAACCACGATGCCATGATGCAAGGAACTATGGACGCCAACCCTGATATTGCCTTTGCTAAAGGTATGATACCGCATCACCAAGGCGCGATTGATATGGCAACGATAGAGCAAACTTATGGTAAAAATCCAGCGATGCTAGCACTCGCCAAGCAGATTAAACAAGCGCAGACGCCAGAAATCAAACAAATGCAAGACTGGCTTAGCAAACAAGCCCATTAACCAAACGAAAGTACTTATACAAAGTAACCAGACAAAAGTACCCAGAGAAAGAATAACCGCCTAAAAAAGGAGCGTAGTATGACAACCCAAACCATCACATTAAATATCCAAGGCATGACTTGTGGCGGCTGCGTCAAAAGCGTAACCAATGCCCTCAATCAAGTGACAGGGGTGCAATCTGTCGATGTCAGCCTTGACCATAATAACGCAACCATCAGCTTTGATAATAGTCAAACTCAAGAAAGCACGCTTAAAGAAGCGATTGAAGACGCTGGCTTTGACGTAGTATAACGACGCCACACAAAGACACCCTACAAGACAGACACTATCATGACTACTCAATCGATCACCCACGCGTCAGACAACGCCCATACCGAGCAAGTCATTCTTGATATCGATGGCATGACTTGTCAAGCCTGTGCCAGCCGCATCGAAAAAGTGCTCAATAAAAAGCCTGCGATAGTGCGAGCCGATGTCAATTATGCCAATGAAGTGGCGCAGGTGCAGTTTGATGCATCACAAACCAACGCCGAGCAGATTGTAGAATGGGTGAAAAAGACAGGCTATGAGGCAAAAATACAGCCGCAGAACGCGCTATTTGAGCATGAAGCCCATGAGCAAAAGGCGCCCTATATCTTGATTGCGGTCTGGATTTGCTTGCTGCCTTTTTTGATTGGCATGGCGGGCATGATGATGGGCAGCCACGCATTGATGCCACCGCTGTGGCTACAATTTGTGTTGGCAACTATCGTACAGTTTGGCTTAGCGATGGCGTTTTACAAAAGTGCGTGGGCGAGTATCAAAGGCGGTCTTGCCAATATGGACGTGCTGGTGGTGCTCGGCACACTGACAATTTGGGCGTATTCGACCTATAGTTGGTTAAGCTATCTGCAAACCACAGCCCAAATGGGTCATGATGGGATGGCGCATAGCATGCCCCATGTGTATTTTGAAGCCAGCGTGATGGTGATTGCCTTTGTCAAAATGGGGAAATACCTAGAAGCCCGTACCAAAAAACACAGCCTAAATAGCATTAATTTGATATTAGCCCTCACCCCTGAGCAAGTGGAAGTTAAAAACCCCAATCCGCAAAGCCAAGATGGGCAGTGGCAAACTATGCCACTTGAGCAAGTCACGGCTGGTCAAATTTTACGTGCTAAAGCAGGTACCCGCATTGCCACTGATGGCATCGTCACCTTTGGCGAAGGCTGGTGTGATGAAAGCCATTTGACGGGTGAATCAGTGCCCCTGTCTAAACATATTGGCAGTACGGTGCTAGCAGGTGCCATGGTAGAAAACGGCAGCTTTGAATACCAAATCACCGCTAAAGGTAGCCAAACACGGCTTGGCGATATGATACAAGCGCTCAACGACGCGCAAGGCAGTAAAGCACACATTGCCCGTATCGCAGATAAAGTCGCGGGGATTTTTGTACCAGTGGTGGTTGCCATCGCTTTGTTGACTTTTTTTGCCAATTATTGGTTCTTAGGCGCGTTTGACACGGCCCTCATGCGCGCGGTATCGGTGTTAGTGATTGCTTGCCCCTGCGCATTGGGACTGGCGACGCCGGCAGCCATTATGGCGGGCATGGGTGTGGCAGCACGCTCAGGGGTTTGGTTTAAAGATGCGCAAGCCTTAGAAGCGGCAGGTGCAATTGATACGGTAGTACTCGATAAGACAGGCACCATCACCCAAGGTAAACCCCAATTATCTGCAGCGTACCTAATAGATGACAATTTAAAACTGTTTAACTTAGATAAAGCAGTACTGTTGCAGCTTGTTGCCAGTGTCGAGCGTCATGCGAACCACCCGCTTGCGACCACGCTAGTGAACTATGCTGAATCCTATACTAAGCAAACTGATACGCCTCAAAGCCCAGCGGCATTTACCATCAGCCACGTGGAAACAGTGCTCGGACAGGGGATACAGGCACAGGTAGCCACTATTGGGCGGGTGAAAATCGGCACGCCAAGTTTTGCCAATCTTCAGTTGCCTGCAGCGACTATCCAAGCCAATCCCGTTTGGCAAATTGCCAGTCAAGTGGCGGTAAGTATCAATGACACCCCTGTGGCAGCCTTTGCGCTAGCCGACGAGCTTAAACAAGACAGTGTTAAGGTGATTGCGTCGCTGCAAGCCCATCATTTAGATGTGGTAGTGATGAGTGGTGACAAGCAATCGGTGGTAGATTATGTGGGTGAGCAGATTAATGCCAGCAAGGCACTTGGCGAGCTGTCACCACGTGACAAAGCGCAGCGCATTGATGAATGGCAACAACAAGGCAAAAAAGTAGCAATGGTGGGCGATGGGGTGAATGATGCCCCCGCGATGGCAACGGCAACTGCAAGTTTTGCGGTAGAAGGCGCAACCGATATTGCCAAGCATAGCGCCACGGCAAGGCTGATGGGCGAGTCGCTCAAACATGTCGATTATGCGGTCACAATTGCTCGCGCAACGCTGCGTAATATTAAGCAAAACCTATTTTTTGCGTTTATCTATAATTGCCTTGGTATACCGTTAGCAGCGTTTGGGCTACTCAATCCGATGATTGCGGCCGCGGCGATGGCACTGAGTTCAATTTCTGTACTACTCAATGCCTTGCGACTCACCCGCATGAAGGTTATTTCCTAACGGCTTATGGTTGTTTTGACAACCCGTTGGGGCTGATTTTACTTGGCTAGGCATGACTATGCATGACCTACGGGCGATAGTGATAAGCTGCTAAAACCTGTTAAAATATGCTATGATAAACCCACCCCATTTGTATTTTAACAATCCCATTGTTGATTGTGACAGCCAAGGAAAATACCATGTACGCTGAAGAAACCACCACCAATAACCAAATTAAAGATATTATTGCCCGCGAAATTTTGGACTCACGCGGCAACCCAACCATTGAAGCCGATGTGATTTTAGCGGATGGTACTATCGGTCGTGCAGCAGCACCATCGGGTGCATCGACAGGTTCACGTGAAGCGCTTGAGCTGCGTGATGGTGATGCATCACGCTATCTGGGTAAAGGGGTCAAAAAAGCCGTTGCCAACGTCAATAGTGAAATTCGTTCATCATTGGTTGATATGGATGTATCAAAACAACAAGACATTGACAACAAATTATTAGCGCTTGATGGCACAGAAAACAAAGAAAAATTGGGCGCCAATGCGACCTTAGCAGTATCTTTAGCAGCAGCCCGTGCCGCCGCACAATCACAAAAACTGCCGCTTCACCAATACATTGCTAACCTGCGTGGGCAAACATCACTATCGATGCCTGTGCCGATGATGAACATCCTAAATGGGGGTGCCCACGCGGACAACACCGTTGATATCCAAGAGTTTATGATTGAGCCTGTTAATTTCACCAGCTTCGGTGAAGCCTTGCGTGCGGGTACAGAAGTATTCCATAGCCTAAAATCTGTGCTAAAAAAACAAGGCTTAAACACCGCAGTCGGTGATGAAGGTGGCTTTGCACCAAACTTACGCTCAAACGAAGAAGCGATTACTGTCATCATGCAAGCGATTGAGCAAGCAGGTTATACCGCAGGTAAAGATATTTATCTAGCCCTTGATTGCGCCTCATCAGAGTTCTACAAAAACGGTCAATACGTACTTGAAGGCGAAGGCAATAAAGCCTTTAGTTCAGAAGGTTTTGCGGATTATTTAGCAGGTCTTGTGAGCCAATACCCAATTATCTCGATTGAAGATGGTTTAGATGAAAGCGATTGGGATGGCTGGGCGTACTTAACGCAAAAATTGGGCGACAAAGTACAGCTCGTGGGTGACGATTTGTTTGTGACCAACCCAAAAATCCTACAAGAAGGTATCGACAAACACATTGCCAATGCGATTTTGATTAAATTCAACCAAATTGGTACCTTATCAGAAACTTTAGACGCCATTTATCTAGCGAAGAAAAATGGCTATGCCACCGTCATCTCACACCGCTCAGGTGAGACTGAAGACAGCACCATCGCTGACTTAGCCGTGGGGACAGCTGCAGGTCAAATTAAAACAGGCTCACTGTGCCGTTCTGACCGTGTTGCCAAATACAATCAACTGCTTCGTATCGAGCAGATGGTCACTGCAAGCTACCACGGTGCTGACGAGTTTATCGGTTTACGTAACCCAAAAGCCTAACTTCAAAAGCTTAGCTACAAAAGATTAACTTCAAAAGCTTAAATTTTAAAGCTTGATAAAGCATTGAAGTGATAAAAACCTTAACCCATGACATTGAATTTGCTACAATGCGTGGGGTAAGGTTTTTTTATGCCAAAAGTTTTTATTATTGAGTGCTGTCATGACTTATTTGCGTCAACTGTTTATGATTATTTTTGCGGTGATTGTGTTGGTATGTCTACAATACCAGTATTGGTTTGGCACCAATGGTCGTGGCGATTTGGCAGCGTTAAATAAACAAATCAGCGAACAGCAATCTATCAATAGTGATCAGCAAAAAGCTAATGAGGTATTGCTTGCCGATGTTAAAGACTTAAAAAACGGACTTGAAGCGGTGGAAGAACACGCTCGCTCTGATTTAGGTTTAATCAAACAAGGTGAAACTTTTGTGCAAATGTCGACCGCTAGCAGTGTGTATAGTACAGATGTGGTCACACCGACCGCCCACAACACCGCCACGCCTCACCCATAAAAGCATAAAAACTGCTAAAGTTATATTTGTCTCAATTTTTACTGTCTACTGTTTACTTTATTGTTGAAAAGACGCCATGTCAGAACTTAACGCGATAGCCGCCAATTTATCTAACAACTTTACGATTGACACCGTGGTCGTCGCTGCAGGCGTTGGCAAACGTTTTGGGAGCCAGATCCCAAAACAGTACACCCATATTGGCAGTCAGACGGTGCTCCAACACACCATAGCGGCGCTAAGCAAAGTCCATCAGCTAAGCACTTGCTATTTGGTGATTTCTGAAGAAGATACGATTGCCAAAACACTGGGCTTTAGCATGCCAATCGAGTGGGTGATAGGTGGCAAGGAGCGAATGAATTCGGTGTTTAACGCCGTGCAAACGATCTGGCAACAATATCAAACACCGTTTAGTGACAAAGCCTTCAGTGATAAGGATAGTCATCATGCGTATGATAATCATTGGGTGCTGATTCATGATGCTGCGCGTCCTTGTGTCAATCCAAGCGATATAGAAAAATTGATCACACAGACCACGCAGCAATTTTTGCAACAGTCGCATCAACAGTCACAGCAAGAGCATGGGCAGGAGTCAGCGGGTGGCTTATTAGCAGTACCGGTGCGTGATACGGTCAAACAAATCATCCATTCACAAGACCAAGTGTTGGCACAAAAAACGCTTGATCGCAGCCAGTTGTGGCTAGCACAAACCCCGCAGATTTTCCCATTGGCAACACTGTATGATTATCTAACCCAAGCCATTGAGCAAATGATTGCGTTTACCGATGAAGCCAGTTTATTTGAGCATTTTGGCAAACAGCCGTTATTGGTGGAAGGCAGCCATAGCAATATCAAACTGACTTTTCCAGAGGATTTGCAGTTTGCGCAGGTGTATTTGGCAAAACCTTAGCAAAAATCGCTTGGCAAAAAATTGAGGTTACCGCTAAAAAGCGCATAAGAAAAGAAAAGAACTGCATAAGCAAAAAAGGGCAAAGAGAATTTATAAAGCCACAAAAACAAAAAAGCCATACTAGATTAGCATGGCTTTTTAACTGTATTTTTTAGTGTTACCACTAAAAAAATTGGCGTCCCCACGGGGATTCGAACCCCGGTTACCGCCGTGAAAGGGCGATGTCCTAGGCCTCTAGACGATGGGGACACTAGCACGCTTAGTTTATAGCGCGACCTCGACCGCTTTCACCGTTAATGTCGAAGTGGAGCGTATAATATATATTTTTATTTTTGCCGTCAACTGTTTTTTATGTATTTTTTTATATTTTTAAAAATTAGCCCACGATACGGTACCTCATGATAATTGATAGAGAGGCAGGACAAGCGCATTAGTTGGCTAATGCGCTTAATTACAGTGTTGTCTAAAAAGTGTTGTCTAGAAATTTCACGCTGTGCTTATGAGTGATTGTTTTGCGACTCAGACGTCGTATGAGATTGCGGCGGCAGATTAGCGGCTTTATTTTTTAAATGATAGCGAATCCAGAAATGCGTTACGATGCTAATCACAATCGATAAACTGATAAAACCCAAAATAGTCATCCAAATATTCGTTTGTACGCCCATAGTGACCTCCTTTTCTTTTATCACTTTTTTTATCAAATGGTATTATCTTTTATCAAATATTGTCCAGGTTTAGTGTAGCAGGTCTGGCTAACAGTATTGAGCCATTCACGTAATGATGTGTGGTAGCGATGTTACTGGCTATTTTGCTTGTGCCAATAATGGTATGAAGTAGCAGTAGGAAATAGAAAATAAGCAGCGATACTTTTTTCGCACTTTGTGCCAGTTTTACGTTACTATTCATCTTTTCAACCGCTTATTTTATTAATGCCATTTTATGACAACGATGATGGCGTTTTGGCAACTGACACGGTTGCAGCAAGGAAAATAATTATGAAAGTAGTCATCAGTGATGGCATCGAATACGCCCTAAATCTTAATTATCGTACCATCGATATTGAATCGACCGACTATACCAATATTGCAGCAATTGTGGTCACGATGACAGACTTGCCGCGTGTGTATCAAGATATTGAAGATTTGGGGTTTGCTATTCCGATATTTGTGGCGATTGAATATGGTGATGTAGTGCCTGATGAATGGCTACCCAATGTGTATGGTGTGCTAGAGTTGGCGGATGATCAAAAGTTTTATAATGGACAATTGGTCAATGCGGCAGCGGCAGATTACATCGCCACGCTCGATCCGCCTTTTTTCCAAGCCTTGATGGACTACACTGACTATGGCAATGCGGCGTTTGACTGTCCTGGGCACCAAGGCGGACAGTTTTTTCGTAAGCATCCTTCTGGCAGACGCTTTTATTTATACTTTGGGGAAACGCTGTTTCGTGCCGACTCTTGTAATGCCGATGTCCGTCTCGGCGATTTGCTGATTCATGAAGGCCCAGCTTTTGAGGCACAAGCGCATGCAGCGAAAGTTTTTAATGCGGATAAAACCTACTTTGTGCTCAACGGCACTTCCTCTTCCAATAAAATTGCGATTGGTGCCTTAGTGGCGCATGGTGATTTGGTGCTGTTTGACCGTAACAATCACAAATCTGTGTACCAAGGCGCCTTAACCATGGCAGGTGGTACGCCTGTGTATTTAGAGACCGACCGCAATGCTTATGGTTTGATTGGCGGCATTCCTGCCCATTGTTTTGATGAAGCCGAAATCCGTGAGCGTATTCGTGAAGTTGCGCCCGATAAAGCGGATGATGCCCGCCCATTTCGCTTGGCGGTAATTCAGCTGGGCACGTATGATGGCACTATTTATAACGCCCGCCAAGTGGTGGATCGCATCGGGCATCTGTGTGACTATATCTTGTTTGACAGTGCTTGGGTGGGTTATGAGCAGTTTATCCCGATGATGCGTGATTGCTCGCCCCTGCTACTTGAGCTGGGTGAAAATGATCCTGGAATTTTGGTCACCCAATCGGTACACAAGCAACAAGCGGGCTTTTCTCAAGCCTCACAAATCCATAAAAAAGATAACCATATCAGCGGGCAAGCCCGTTATGTCAATCACAAACGCTTTAATAACTCGTTTATGATGCACGTGTCGACCTCGCCGTTTTACCCGTTGTTTGCCTCACTTGATGTTAATGCCAAAATGCATGAAGGTAAAGCCGGTCAGCGCATGTGGCATGAGTGTGTCATCGGTGGTATCGAAGCACGTAAAATGCTGCTAGACACTTGTACCATGATTTTGCCGTTTGTTCCGCCTACAGTAGATGGGCAAGCTTGGCAAGACTACGATACCGAAACCATTGCTCATGATATTCGTTTCTTCCGCTTTGAGGCAGGCGCGCGTTGGCATGATTTTCAGCATTATGCCGATGACCAATACTTTATCGACCCCTGTAAATTGCTACTGACCACGCCGGGCATTAATATGCAAACCGGTGAGTATGAACCAACAGGGATTCCTGCCGCGATTTTGGCGCATTATCTGCGTGAAAGCTCAGTCATTCCAGAAAAAGCCGATTTAAACTCAATTTTATTCTTACTGACACCTGCCGAAACCTTGGCAAAATTCCAGCACTTGGTCGCCCGTATCGTCAGTTTTGAAAAACACATTCGCGAAAACAGCCCCGTCACCCAAGTGTTGCCGACACTGGCTAAGGCATATCCGCAGTACCGTAAACTGACCATCAATGAACTATGCCAACTGATGCATAACTTCTATGCCAAGCATCAGCTGAATAAACGACAAAAACAAATGTTTGAGCGCGAGCATCGTCCCAAAGTTGCTATAAGCGCGTTTGATGCCCATAACGCCTTTATCCGTAATGAGGTTGAGCTGGTTGCGCTAACAGAAATTCGCGGACGGGTGGCGATGGAAGGGGCGCTACCGTATCCACCAGGGGTGTACTGTATCGTGCCTGGCGAAGTATGGGATGGGGCGGTGCTTGATTATTTCTTGGCACTGCAAGAAGGGGTTAATCGCTTGCCAGGCTTTGAGCCAGAAGTGCAGGGCGTGTACTGGGAGTATGACGACCAAGGTAAAAAGATTGCCTATGCCTATGTGTTAAAACAGTCTCACCAAATTTGATTGACGGTTTTTGATTCATAGGCTTTCTCGGTGAAGTCTATATTTGGCGCGTTTGCAGGAGTAACCAATGACGCAAAAATTGGTCTGTGTAGCTAGGTGCGATGTTATTTAATTAAATGATAATCATTATTATTTACATTCTCAATCTATTATTGGATAATGACGGCTCAATTTTTTAAGAGGCAGTCAAACAATGACAATGAAAGATTTTCGTATCTACATGAGGCTTGGGCACCGCTATGTTGGATTCTTTATGGTTGGCATTATGCTGGTCTATTCGCTAAGTGGCATGTTGCTGGTATTTCGCGACACTGATTTTTTAAAATCTTCAAAAACTATCAAGCAAGTCGTGGCAACCAATCTTGATGAAAAAAATTTAGCCAAAACCCTAAAAATGAAAAACATCGATTTTAGGGAGCAGCAGGGTGATATACAGCTTTTTAAAGATGGACAGTACAACGTTAAAACCGGTGAGGTGACTTATACCAGCAAAAAACTGCCCGTGGTATTAGATAAAATGGTGAATTTTCATAAAGCGCCCTCTAAAGGTAGCATGGGTGGCCTCAATGTATTGTTTGGCATGAGTTTATTGTTTTTTGTGGTGTCGAGTTTCTTTTTATTTGCCCCAAGTTCAAAAATCTTTAAACGTAGTTTGGCGTTTGTTGCTGTTGGGGCGGTGTTGTCGGTGATTTTGTTGATGTTGTAAATTACCCTAACAAAAAGTTTTTTAGCAAGGTTTTCGCCCCTTCGGTGGCGAAGGATTCTGGGTGATATTGCACCCCTTGAATCGGATAGTCACGGTGGCGGATGCCCATGATTTCATCGCCTGCTAGACTGGCATCTTTGAGGTTTTCATCACTATGTTGCTCACTAGATACCACGCTGGTCACTACCAAGCAATCGGGGAGTGAGGCGGCATCGACCATCAGTGAGTGATAACGCATGATGTCAAGCTGCTGTGGCAAGCCCTGATACACGCCTTGACCATCGTGGCGAATCGGTGACGTCTTGCCATGCATTGGGACATTGGCTCGCACCACTTGACCACCAAAAAAATGTGCAATGCCCTGCATGCCAAGACACACGCCTAGTAGCGGTATGGTTTTGCCAAGCTCAGTAATGACGTCGCCACACACACCAAAATACGCAGGGTCATCGGGCGAGCCAGGACCGGGCGAGATGATAATGCGGTCAGGATTCATGGCTTGGATATCCGCCAAGCTAATCTCATTATTGCGTTTCACAACCACATTGAAAGGCTGATTGTCTGCGGCTAAAATCTCACCAATATATTGGTATAGGTTAAAGGTAAAAGAATCGTAGTTATCAATAATTAACACTTGCATAGTCAACTCTAAAAATAGGTTTGGCGGTTATTGTAAACGTTTAAAATACTGCTGATATACATCGCTATCATACGTATCTAGTTGGCGTATCGTCATGATGGAGCAGACTTTACTGCACTGGCGCAAAATTGGATAGTACAACTTTCATCGCAGACAATTTTCGTACGATTTCTTCATATTCGTCTTCAGGATTGGAGTCATACACATTGCCGCCGCAAGTTTGCGCATACGCTTTTTCGCCGTTGATAAACAGCGACCGAATCGGGATAGCAAAAATACAGTCCCCATTAAAACAAAACTGACCGAGTGCGCCACCGTAAGCGCCGCGACCATCGGGTTCTAGCGTATTTATAATTTTCATCGCTTCAATTTTGGGTGCACCCGATAGTGTGCCTGCGGGAAAATTACTGGCAAGCGCGGTAAACATATCATGATTAGGGTCAAGAATGCCGACGATTTCACTGGAGATATGCTGGACATGTGAAAAGCGCTTGATATCCATTAAGTTACGCACTTTTACCGTCCCAAAGCGTGCCACCCGCCCGATATCATTACGATGTAAGTCCACCAACATATTATGTTCAGCGATTTCTTTGGGGTCATTGAGCAAGGCGCGCGCTAATTGGCGATCTTCGGTCTCATCCTTGCCACGTTTGGTGGTGCCTGCCAGTGGGAAGGTTTCCATCTCACCATTGCGCAATCGGAACAACAACTCAGGCGATGCGCCGATGATTTTTTGGGCGCCAAATTTGACATAGTACATATGCGGTGACGGGTTGACTTCGCGCAGTTTACTATAAATTGGCATGCTATCGCCTTGGATGCGATAATGCGACTTGAAACCCACTTCACACTGGAAGATCAGCCCAGCTTTAATGTCTTCTTTGACTTTCATCACCGCTGCCGCATGTTGCTCGCGGTTCATCCCATCGCCCAAGTGCTCAGCAGTGGGCTGCGTATAGTCAGGCGAAATAGCGTTCAATAATGACTTAATTTCGTCAATACGATTGCTTTGGTGGTCGGTATCGTAATAATAATAAAAAATTTCACCGGTCATCTTATCAAGGCTTAACCCATCTAAGTACACCCCGAATTTGAACGGCTCGAAATCATCACTGGTTTGAATATTCAGGGTCGGCTCAAAAAAATTGACACTATCAAATCCCAAAAAACCGACCAATCCGCCGGTATGGCTACGTGAAATTACATGTTGTGGGGTGATTTCGCGCAGTAGTTGGTAAGGATTGTCACAGGTATAATCCGTGCTTTCCCCCGTGCGATTGTTGGTGATAGTCAAGGTATGGCGGTCTTTTGCTACTACCGTCATCGCAGGGTCAAAGCCGATGGCATGATGACGTGAGATATAGCTTTCTTCGCCCAACGATTCCAGTAAAAAACAGGTAGCGTATTTGGCTTCAATACGTTTAAAGAGTTCAAAAAAATCAATGTCTTGTGCAAGTTTAATCAGGCTTGGTTTGCTGGCAAGGGCGATTTTGGGCGGTTTGGCGTGTGTAGTCATCATGGTGTCTTAAATTTATAGTGTCCTAAATTTACCGTATCTTAAATTTATAGCGGCTTAAATTTACCCTATCTTAAATTTTAATCAATGTTTCAGTGTTCTAGTATGATGATACATTGTAATCAGATTAACCCCTGCTTGCAACTCTTTTATGTCATGCCAGTTATTTTCACGCTGATTTTCATCGTCCTTCTAATCACCCAAAGTATGTCACCCCAAAGTATGCTACTGTGATGGGCTTATTGACTCTTAAAGCCATTATCACAGACTTATTGGGTTAAATGACTCAGATTTGGCAATAATTGGTTAATATCGTGTTGTCCATACGCTTTGGCACCCCGTGATACGGTTGCAATGCCCACCCCCAAGCGCTCAGCGATTTCGCGTTGTGGTAGCGCTTGCTGAAACAAGGCAAAAATCTGAATGCGATTGGCGATTTCTTTTTGTTCTTTTTCAGTCAGGAGCGCTGCCAAAATTTCGCGGATAAAGTCACTATCATCGGTTTGGCTCAATAGCTCAACCAAATAATCATAGGCGGATAGGGATGATGGCGAAGTGTGCGGCATAGTAGTTTTTTTGAGTATAAGATAACAAGTAAAGCATTTCAATGTTCTAGTATAGTGATACATTTTACGAAGTTTAGCAAGTGAACTCAATCGATTTTTATCCCTTTAGAAAACTAAAGAGGTGCGATGACTGGTTACTTTTGATTACAAAAACGCAAATAACTGAATATTTAATCAAAGCTTAATCGACACAAAGTCGCTTTAGCGTGGTTATACAATGTGGTTATAATAAAATTGCTTAGTTAAAAATCTAAGTGAGTTTATTAATTATAAATAATGACTATCAGTCATAGTTACTATAACCGCGCCGTTATCTTTAGTTATTGTGTAGCAGTCTTAATGGGCAATTAAGAATGGGCAGTTAAGGTCAATGTCAAAGGGTAGCAACGCGGTTTAAAGAGTTAGTTAACGCTAATGTTATTCAACACTTATCTTATTCAAAATAGGGCACTTCATTATGACAACCAACGCTAAGAACAACAGTGAATTTTTGAACAATCTGGTTTTTAAAAAGGTCGATCATCAGCCACAGCGCGCGGCTTATCAATCCAACCAATCTGGCAATTCGATGCCTTTTAGCGATGCCCGTGGTAACTATCAGCGTAATATCGGTTTTGATACCGGACGTTTTAAAGACAGTAAAGTCTATATCGTCGGCGGTGGTATTGGCGGGTTGGCAGCGGCGTATTATTTTATCCGAGATGCCCATATCCCAGGCGAGAATATTACCTTTTTAGAAGAATTAGCGGTGCAAGGCGGCTCGCTCGATGGCGCTGGTAATGCCAAAGACGGTTATATCATGCGGGGCGGTCGTGAGATGATTACCACCTATGAGAATTTTTGGGATATGTTCCAAGATATACCGGCGCTAGAGCTACCAGAGCCTTATTCAGTGCTTGATGAATACCGCCTGATCAATGACAATGACCCCAACTATTCCAAAGCACGGTTGATTCATAACAAAGGTGACATCAAAGATTTTCACAAGTTTAATCTTAGCAAAGCCGACCAACTTGCCATCGTCCGCTTATTACTAAAAAATCAAGACGAACTCGATAATCTCACCATCGAAGATTACTTTAGCCAGAGTTTTTTGGACAGTAATTTTTGGACGCTATGGCGTAGTATGTTTGCTTTTGAAAACTGGCACAGCTTACTTGAGTGTAAACTTTATATGCATCGGTTTTTGGAAGCCTTAGATGGTATCAAAGATATGTCGACCCTGTTATTTGCCAAATACAACCAATACGATAGCTTTGTGGTACCTGCGCAAAAATTTTTAATCAATAAAGGCGTCAAACTACAAAGTGACACGTTAGTGACCGCGGTTGATTTTGAGCAGCAAGGCGACAAAAAAATCGTTAAAGGGCTGACAACTATCCAACAAGGTCAACAAGTCCATATCCCTGTACGGGACAATGATTTTGTGATTATTACCACAGGGTCAATGACGGAAGATACGCGCTATGGCACCAGTGATACTGCGCCTGATGTCCGTCTAACTGATGATAAAATGGGAAAAACGAAAGGTTGGGTCCTGTGGAATGACCTTGCCAAACAATCGCCAGTGTTTGGTCGTCCAGAAAAATTTAACCGCCATGTACCCAAATCTGCCTGGATGTCAGCAACATTAACCTGCAAAGACTCGGCGCTTTTACGCAAAATCAGCGAAAAATACTGTGTCAATCCGCCGCTATCAGGCAAAACAGTCACAGGCGGTATTGTTACCATCACCGATTCCAACTGGCTTATGAGCTTTACTATTAACCGCCAACCGCAATTTCCTGACCAACCCAAAGACGTGGTGGTGATATGGGTGTATGGGCTATTGATGGATAAAAAAGGCAACTATGTGCCAAAAACCATGCCAGAGTGTACGGGGCATGAAATTGTGACGGAGCTACTATACCACCTAGATTTGCTCGAGCAAAAAGATGATATTTTAGCCAATACTATCGCTAACACCGCCTATATGCCGTATATCACTTCGATGTTTATGCCACGTGCCAAAGGCGACCGTCCACAAATCGTACCCGAAGGCTGCACCAATTTAGGTCTCATCGGTCAATTTGTTGAAACCAATAATGATGTGGTGTTCACCGTTGAAACTTCGGTACGCTCGGCGCGGGTTGCGGTGTACACCCTCACAGATAGCAACAAGCAAGTGCCTGATATCGTGCCAACCCAATACGATATTCGCAACATGCTCCGCTCTGCCAGTACACTCAACGATGACCAAGGCTTCATCGGCGAAGGCATACTGCGCCGAGTGCTCGCCAATACCTATTATGAGCACATCTTGCCACCCGTCGCCAAAAAAGCGCCCAAAGACAGCTCGTTGATGCAGACGCTTGCTGAGCAATTTGAAGTAGTTAAAGCCTTTTGGCATAAAGAAGGGCAAAAAGATGAGCAAAAAGCGCAGGATAAAAAATAAGCTTTGATACGCTTTTGTCATCAAACCGAAAAATCCTCCTGCCGTCAGGGGGATTTTTTATCAATAAAATTTCCTTTGCGCCTAAAAACCCTATTTCGTAAAACGGTGGTTTCAAGTATATTAAAGCTAAAATCACACATCATAAAGGAACAAGTGATGAAACTATATACCATGAATGCCCCGCCAAACCCGCGCAAGGTCGACTTATTGTTAAAAGTCAAAGAACTTGATATCAATGATATTCATAATTTACAAGTCATCAACGTAGATATTGGCAAAAATGAGCAAAACTCGCCGGAGTTTTTGGCGGTCAATCCACTGGGGCTGTTGCCTGTATTAGTGCTTGATGATGGCACTGTGCTTAATGATTCACATGCCATTTGTGAATACCTTGATATTCGACTCGCAGGCAATGGTAAGCAAGTGATGGGCTCAGATCCTATACAGCGCGCCAAAATCACCGCGATGTCACGCAATGCGGAGTTTCATGTGCTTTATAACATGATGCTAGCTTTCCAGCATGGGCATCCATCTCGCGCGTCGGTGGGCAACCAAGTGCCTGGTATGGCAGAAGAGAGCATCAACCGCGTCAAAAAAGCATTGCCGTACTTTGACAAGCTATTATCGAGTCATAAATATTTGCTCGGTGATCGACTCACCTTCGCTGATATCGTGTTGTATGTTGGCTTGGATTTTGGGCGAGTGATGAAGTTTAATCCAAAAGATGCCAGTGTGGTGGGTGATAATGTGGCACGTTTTTATGCACAAATGAGTGAGCGTTTTGGTAAAAAATAACGGTTGTTGACATAAAAAGGGCAAACTAGATGCCCTTTTTTTATTTGTAGTGGTTATCCATCACTTCTAGCCAGCGTTTTTTGCAGCGCTTTTTTCAATAGCGCCAGGGTTGTCATTAAGACTAATTGTTAGCCATTAATGCACTAATGCCATCATATAGGATGTCATTAACCGGCGTGTCAATGCCATGCTTATCACCCAATTCGCGAATCGTCCCTGCAAACAAATCAAGCTCACAGCGTCGCCCTGCTTTTAAATCCTGCCGCATCGAGGGCATGCCTTTGGGATCCAGCGCATCCATAATTGCCAACCATTTTTTGAAATCTTCCTCGGTCAAAGTTACGCCTTCAGCGTGTGCCACTGCCATCACTTCACGCATGGCGGCTTTGAACATTTCACGCGCTTCACCCGCTTGTTGCACGGTATCAAAGGTGCCTTGATACAATGCCACGGTTTGATTGACGCCGGTATTTAGCATCAATTTGCCCCACAATTGACGCGGCATATCATCGCTCACTGAATGCGGAAAATTGACTTGATTAAAGAGGGCATCGACTTGTTGCACGCGTGCCCGTTCAGCGCTATCATTTGTCATCGTGCCAATGACCAATTGTCCATGATCGCGATAAATCAGTTGGCTACCATTTTGCCCATTTTTTTTTTCATGCGGCTCATTTTTCATGGCGTCCATTTGCTGCGCCACACAATACACAATGCGCTCGTCACCAAAGGCGTTTGCCAACACTTTTTCGCTGGCGATACCGTTTAGGGCAGAAACGATCAGTGTATTGTCGCCAAGTTGACTTTTGATGAGCGGTAACACCGCGTTTAACTGATAAAATTTGGTACATACCATCACCAAATCGGCAGGACTTAGGTTGGAATGAGGGCTTGCATTTGGTGTGACATAGTTGAGTGTTAATGGCTCGCCATTCACCAATAAACCTTGCTGTTGGTAGCGGCTGATACGGTCACTATCGGCGACGATACGCAGGTTCTCAAAAGGCATATTTGGGGCTAATAGACTTGCAAATAACGCCCCTAATGAGCCAAATCCAACAATGGCAATAATCGGTGAATCGTTCATCTTTTTTCCTGTTATTTTGCGACATTCATTAGAGTTGTGATAAAGTTTAGCAGATTTTTGCACGTATTTTAAAAAAGGAATCACAATGAAATTATTAAACATGGCTGTGCTTATGGGTTGTTTATGGGCTGCTTATGAAAAATCAGCAACAAACTTTGCAAGAACTCATGCCAGCGTTTGAGCAAAGAATTGAAAAAATCACCCAATCAGCTCAAAAAACCACCCAAATCATTAACCATAAAGCAAGTAAGAAATAATGAATCTATCCAATGTTAACGATGCTGCATCTTCACTAAACGGCGCGTATTTTGTCACAGGTACCGATACCGAAATCGGTAAAACCACCACCACAGCGCAATTGGTCAAGAATATAGCTCAGCAAAGCAAAAGTGTATATGCCATCAAGCCAGTCACCGCAGGTCTAGAAACCGATGACAACGGGCAAACATATAGCGATGATGCAAGGCGCATCAATCAATTTGCCAATGTCAAACCACCGCTGTCTGCCATTGCGCCTATCCAGCTAGCGACACCTTGCTCACCGCATATCGCCGCGCAGCTTGATGGCGTGACACTCACCAACACCCAATTAGTCGATACCATCCATAAGTCCATCGCAGCCTATCCTGCCGATGTGATTTTGGTTGAAGGGGCAGGCGGCTGGTTTACCCCTATTAATGAGCAAGAAACGCTTGCTGATGTGGCAGCCTCGCTCAAATACCCTGTCATCCTGGTCGTCGGTATCAAGCTTGGTAGCCTTAATCATGCCATGCTAACCCTACAAGCAATTTGGCAAGCAGGGCTAAAAGTCGCTTTGGTTATTTTTAATCAATTACAGACCGACACGCCGTTTGTCGATGCGCAAATTGACTGGTTAAGTCAGCAAATTTTACGCCAGTCTAGTGGGTATCAAAACCCGCCACCCTTGATGGTCAAACAAGGCGTTTTAACCCATTAAATTTTTATCCAATCACATTGCATTTTGGCATAAGTTATGGTATAAATAGCGGCTTTAAATTTACTAGCGATTTTTTGACGCTTGCTTAAAATGGTTTTGATTGACGCAAGTCAAGTGACTAGCCGTGAGTAGCTAATTTTAAGTGCGCCGCCAAAAGATTAATTATTGATTCAAACTGAGATACTCAACACTAGAATCGTTGAAACCCTAGCTTTTTTAGCTTCAATGATATGCGAGATGTGCGAGTATCAGTTGTGACAGGCATGAGCAGCCCTCATGCACACCGATTAGGAGTAAGCCATGTCTCGAGTATGCCAAGTGACTGGAAAACGCCCAGCGGTAGGTAACAATGTTTCTCACGCAAACAACAAAACCCGCCGTCGTTTTCTACCAAATCTACACACCCATCGTTTTTGGGTAGAGAGCGAAAACCGCTTTGTTAAGCTTCGCTTGACTACCAAAGGTATGCGTATCATTGATAAAGTTGGTATTGACCAAGTTTTAACTGATATGCGTGCTCGTGGCGAAAAAATCTAATTTTTGCCTTTTCATATTCTTAGGGAGCAATTGCGATGCGTGATAAAATCAAATTAGTTTCAACTGCAGGTACGGGTTATTTTTACACCACGACCAAAAACAAACGTACCATGCCAAACAAAATGGAAATCAAAAAATTTGATCCAGTGGTACGTCAACATGTTGTATTCAAAGAAGCTAAAATCAAATAATTGACTGATACAGTCTATTTGACGCGCTATTTGATAAAAAAGTGGGTAACTCAGGTTAACCCACTTTTTTATGTCCAAAAGTTTTATGCACAAAAATTATAAAATCGCTAAAAAATTGGCAGCAAATATCAGTTGCTCCCAATCGCTACTGTGATGGATGGTAAGACGAGTTGCAATGTATCTTGGTAGCTAAAACAGCCAAGGCAGCCGATGTTACTTATCCAATTGGTGGCTACTTAAGCTATTGGCATCGCTACTAGTAGCACTGGCGGCAGTCGATGGCGCTATGACAACCGCAGGTAAGGGTTTAAGACTGTTTTCAAACTCTGGCAATCTCGCTTTAATAGCCTCACCCATCACCAATTGTGGCTCAGACGGTTCAAAGCCCATCATTTTTTCCCGTTCAGCAATGCGTTTGCTGGCGGCTTCAAACGCAGGTTGAAAACGGCGAAGCTTGGGTAAGCTTTCAGCAAAAAATGCTTGTCCAAAGTAAGTATATTCGGCTTCATTAGAACAGCCAAACGATGATTTGTTCGCCGCTGAGGCAGTAATGACGAGGGTGTCTGGCGATTTTAACTCATTGATAAACGAGCCAGAATAACAGGCGGATACCACAATGACGCGCCATTTAATGCCAGATTTATCCAATGATTGGCGTAGCCATTTGGCATCGACATTATCGAGCGCTAGCGGTGGGTTGGACATCTCAATCACCTCGTCACCCCCATGCGAGGTCAAGGTCAAAAATAGCACGTCTTCATTGACATCCATTTTTTTGGCGATACTTTGCAAGGCGCGTTCAATACTGGTTTTACTGGCAATCGGTAGCGCAGACAGGGTGTTGGCGTTGTTAATGAGTTCCACCGAGCGTCCTGCTGTGCCAAATTGATGGTCAAAGTATGCTTTGGTCAGCTCAATTTCTGACCGGAACACATCTTGCTCGCCATGACCTGCAACACCCATAAAGTACCAATCATGTATAGTCGGGCGTTGCGGCTGCACGTTATTTAGCATATCGGTCAGAAGCTCAGGCTGCGCATAAAATGCCGCTTCAGTGACCACGGGCTCGACGGGGTCGGATTGAAAAATCGGCTCAGATTGCACGTTTTTTTGCCAAACACTGAGTACGGCAAACGCACCTAGCATAATCAGCACACGCTCAATCCATGACCAGCGTAATTGATTGCCAAAAATCCACAGCAGCGATAACGACTGCCAGACAAACGCCAATACGAACACAATACCAATCGTATCAAACGTCCATTCAGGTAGCCAGCCCAAGTCTGAGATAAACTGAATCAAGCTTTGCACCAGCATCATAAAGGTGTCAGCACACAGCCACAAAATCGCCGGCACAAAAATCAGCATGGCATTAAAATGCCGTTTGGCAAGAATCAATCCTGCCACCAACATCACCATCGGCCATACCAAATAACTAATCAGACCTTGTGGATTAAAATGGGTGGCATCTTCAGCAACGAGCCACGAAAACAGCAAATTACTCGCCAGTGCCGTCAATCCAAACAATAAAAACTGCCATACGGTGGGCTTAACCCAATAAAACGCACGTTTTGAACCTATTAGCATGTGACCCGTGGCACGGATATTGGCGATGACGTTATGAGAAAAACGTTTGAGCGGGGTTAAATCAAGATCGGTAAGAGAAGTTGGCAAAATATCCACACTATTGAAAGGCTGATTCTAAATCGGTAGGCAAGTAGCGATAAAATGATAATACAAAATAGCGATGGGGTGTTAACAACTTTCTCAATCATTCGTGTTTAGAATTTTAACTATCAACGCTAGCAAATCATACGCCCAAAAATTAATTTATCTAAAATAGCGATTAAATGAATAAAATTTTCTATTAACGTAAAATAATGAAATTATTTATCATAAAAATAGATTATATGATATAATAAAATATATGGTATGATGGTATTATAGGCTATTTTACTTGGTTTAAGTGTGGTATGTTTCATAAATAAAAAATGGTATTAAAAAGAGTTTTAGACGGATGATAGTATTTAACCAATTTAAAAAATTTTTGGCACACGATATGGCGGCGGGTATCGTGTTGGCGTTTGCCGCTGTGTTGGCGATGGTGGTAGCAAACTCTCCGATGAGTGACATATACGAGCACTTTTTGCATCTGACTATTTCGATAAAAATCGGCTCTTTTAGTATCGACCATCATTTACTACACTGGATTAACGATGGCTTGATGGTGGTGTTTTTCTTTTTAGTGGGGCTTGAGCTCAAGCGGGAAATGCTAGTGGGTGAGCTATCAGACGTCAAAAAAGTCGTCCTGCCTGCGATTGCTGCAGTCGGTGGCATGATGGTACCTGCGATTTTTTATGCCGCATTCAATTATCAGCACGCAGATTTGATGAAAGGTTGGGCGATTCCGGCGGCGACAGATATTGCGTTTGCCTTAGGTGTGCTGACTTTACTGGGCAATCGCGTGCCCGCTGCGCTCAAAGTATTTTTGGCATCGATTGCTATTTTTGATGATATTGGCGCGATTATCATTATTGCGTTATTTTACTCATCGGGTCTGTCCATGGCGGCACTGGCTTGGGTTGGGGTATGTTTGGTGATATTGTGGCTCATGAATCGCTTTAACGTCACCCGCACCACCGCTTATATAATGATTGGCGTTTTGCTATGGGCAGCCATGCTAAAGTCGGGGCTACATGCGACGCTTGCCGGTGTGCTGCTTGCGCTATTTATCCCAATGACAGACAACAAGCACCCTGAGCATTCACCCCTCGAATCGGTTGAACATGATTTGCAAGACACAGTCAGTTTTATTATTTTACCGATTTTTGCGTTTGCCAACGCGGGCATTTATCTCGGTGGTACCGGGCTGTCGTCGCTGTTTCATACGGTACCGCTCGGCATTGCCCTAGGGCTGCTGCTGGGCAAACCGATTGGGGTGATGTTATTTAGTTGGCTTGGCGTCAAGCTTGGGTTAGCTAGCTTGCCTACCAATGTTGATTGGCGACAAGTATTTGGCGTGGCGATTTTATGTGGTATTGGCTTTACCATGAGTTTATTTATTGGTGGGCTTGCCTTTGCGGGGCTTGAAGTCAAACCGTTTGACGAACGACTTGGCATTATTTTAGGGTCATTATTGGCAGGTATATTGGGATATTTTTACCTCAAGAAAGTCTTACCAATCCAAGCGCTGACACAGCAGGTGAGTAATCCTGATGACCATACCTATATTCGCTAAGCTATTTACCCAAGGGTGTGGTAACGATAAATAAAATCTACAAATGATAGCAACGAATATTGCTATCATTTTTTTATCCCAATAATTTTGTGATCAATAATAAGGAAAACACCATGCTAACTAACAAGATAAAGGGTAAAAAGGCCGCATGGTTGGGCGGGGGTGTGGCGATAATTGGCTTATTGGCAAGTTGCGCCAGCGTGGCGTACCAATCGCTGCAAAATGGTAAGTTAAACGATATCAAAGAAAGCATTGAGAGTGTGCCCAAAAAAACGCTGACGCTAAAAGGCACCTTTACCCAAAGCTTAGAGCAATCTGAATTTAATGACGGTACCACCAAATACCATGTATTTGACCCAAACAACCTGTTAGCCGAGTATGCCAAAGCGCAAGGTCAAACGGGCGTGTCGATTAGTTTACCTGTCTGTATTGAAGGGCGAGTAACTGAAAAAGGACGTTACGGACATTTAGGAAAATATCCGTATGAGCTGTGGGTGGATAAAATTTGCCAGTCCTAGACCAGTCCTAGATAAGCAGTTTGTCTGACCCTCCCTCATTGACGGTCAGGATCAATTTCAACCAAATCAATAGGCTGGGTATGCAGCGAACCGTCTTGAATCGCGGTTTGTAGCGGATACTTGATGCGATCTTCGGCGATGATTTGTCGCGACACATGTTGAATCAACTGACGTAACCAACGATGCGCAGGGTGATGCTGTAATAGTGGCGACCATGCCATCGTCAATTCAAACTCTGGAATAAAAAATGGCGGCTCTTTAATTACGATATCATCATTATTTGCCTGCATGCGCGCCACCCGAGTCGGTAGTGTAGCAATTAAATCTTTATTGGCGGTGAGCATGGCAGGCATTTGATAATGACGGGTAAAGACACTGATTTGACGTTTTTGACCGAGGCGTTGTAACGCCGCATCAATCGAGCCAAGTCCACCAGATTTTTCGGGATTGACTCCAAAACCGACACCCATGCCTGTTTTAGAGACCCAAACGTGCTGAGCTTTAAGATAATTTTTTAGGTTAAAGCGATTGACATACGGACTATCAGCCGACAACAGGCAACTAAAAGTATCACGCCAAATCAGCACTTGGTGAAAGCTTTGCGGTACCTCGTTAAAACGATTAATCGCCAAATCAACCCGACCTTGCTCCATATCTCGATAGGAGACATCTGAGGGCGTCAAAAAGTCCAAAATCACGTTCGGTGCTTCACTGCGCAGCGCTTTAACTAGCCTAGGCACCAGCGTCGCTTCGGCATAATCTGACGTCATAATCCGAAATACACGACTTGAGGTATAAGGACGAAACTCAGTACGCGGCTCTAATAGCTGGGTTAAATCCGCTAACAATTCGCGTACGCGCGGCTGTAATTCAAGCGCCCGCTCTGTCGGTGTCATGCCTTCAGATGAGCGAATCAACAAGGGATCATTAAACAACTTACGCAAACGACGTAAAATATTACTCATGGCGGGCTGGGTAATGCCGAGTTGCTCAGAGGCTCTGGTGACGTTTTTCTCTCGAAGTAACACATCAAGATGCACCAACAGGTTCAAATCCACACGTTGTAAATCCATAAATTACTGTTTGTCTAGTTAAAAGTTAAGAAAAAAAGGCTAAAACCGCTAGTTTTAACAGGGCTAAAACCTAGCAATAAAACTTAAGTTATTGATTGTATTATACTATATTTTAAATAAATACTAAAGATACGAATCATTAAATAGCTAAATTATGAATTAAAGGGTATAGTGCATTCATTCCATTATTTAAGCCAACTTAAAGCTTTATTAGGGCCAAAATAGAATTTTTAATTTTAACAGACTATTTAATATCACTGTCAGAAATATCACGTATTTTGTTAAAAAAATTGTTAGGCTATTTTGGATATGTAGTTTGTGTCTTAAACATTATTCATATTTTCGGTGTTTAACACTTGCTAAATACTGGCTTATTTAAGACTTTTGCTATTATCACAATACAACAATCATCCTAAGTTTTTTTATCCCACCGTCCTCAACAGGAGACTGCTATGTCAACTTACGTTTCAGCGATTGACCATATCCGCGAACTAAAAGCCAAATATGGTAACTGGAAAAACATCAGCGAAAATGATGCTGCGCGTTTGGTTATCCAAAACCGTTTCAAGACAGGTTTAGAAATCGCTCAATACACTGCCGACATCATGCGTCGTGATATGGCAGCTTATGATGCTGACAAATCAAAATACACCCAGTCTCTTGGTGCATGGCATGGCTTTATCGGTCAACAAACCATGTATGCGGTAAAAAAATACTTCGGTACTACTGAACGTAAATATATCTACCTTTCAGGTTGGATGGTTGCTGCGCTTCGCTCAGAATTTGGTCCACTACCTGACCAATCTATGCACGAAAAAACCGCTGTGCCAAAATTGATCGAAGAAATCTACACTTTCTTACGTCAAGCGGACGAAAAAGTATTAAACGATTACTTCCGTGAATTAAATGCGGCGCAAGAAGCAGGTCAAGACACTAAAGCTATCTTAGACAAAATCAACAACTTTGAATCACACATCGTGCCAATCATCGCTGACATCGACGCAGGTTTTGGTAACGAAGAAGCAACTTACTTGCTCACCAAACAAATGATCCAAGCCGGTGCTTGTGCTATCCAAGTTGAAAACCAAGTATCAGATGCTAAACAATGTGGTCACCAAGATGGTAAAGTTACCGTACCACACGAAGACTTCATCTCAAAACTTAACGCGATTCGTTATGCGTTCTTAGAGCTTGGCATTGACAACGGTATCATCGTTGCCCGTACTGACTCTGAAGGTGCATCATTAACGCAAAAACTTCCTGTGTCACGTGAGCCAGGCGACCTTGCTTCACAATACTTAGACTTCCTAGAAGTTGAAGAAGTGACTTTGGAAAATGCAAGCGAGTACGATGTTTTATTAAAACGTGATGGCAAATTGGTTCGCCCAACTCGTATGCCAAACGGCTTGTACTCATTCCGCGAAGGCACCAACATTGACCGCGTGGTACTTGACTGTGTGACTGCCCTTGAAAACGGTGCTGATCTACTGTGGATTGAAACACCAACGCCAGACGTTGCTCACATCAAATCAATGACTGACCGTATCGTTGCGCAAGTGCCAGATGCTAAACTGGTTTACAACAACAGCCCATCATTCAACTGGACACTCAACTTCCGTAAACAAGTCATCGCAAAATGGGAAAAAGAAGGCAAAGACATCTCAGCTTACGACAAAGCAAACTTAATGTCTGCTGACTACGACAACACTGAGTTGAATACCGCTGCTGATGAACTAGCGCGTACCTTCCAAGCTGATGCGTCACGTGAAGCCTGTGTATTCCACCACTTGATCACCTTACCTACTTTCCACACGGCGGCATTAAGTACGCACCAGTTGGCAAAAGGTTACTTCGGTGACAAAGGTATGCTAGCTTACGTTGAAGAAGTACAACGTAAAGAACTTCGCGAAGGCGTTGCAGCAGTTAAGCACCAAGCCATGGCTGGTTCTGACATCGGTGATGACCACAAAGAAATCTTCTCGGGTGAGAACGCATTGAAAGCGGGCGGCGCCAAAAACACTGCCAACCAATTTGGTCACTAATGCTTCATTGACTGATTGATTAATTAACAAAAACACCTCACGGCATGTGGGGTGTTTTTTTATGAGCGGATAAAATTAAATGGTTTGCATAATTTCTTGGTAGCGAAGTTGGAATTTTTTGATAAAATCAATGGTGGTCTGAATACCCATAAACAAAATAATATACGGGTTTAAACTATTTTCGTTCGACAGCTCAACCGCTTTATCACTTGGATATTCACTGATAAGTAACATGTCTTGCTGGCGCTGGGCTTGGATATCCGCAAGTTGTTGCTCAAAGTTTGGCTCTGCTAGTACATAACTACTGGAATCATAGGATTTGATATCACTTAAATATTGAATACAAATCGACTCCAAATCTGCCCAGCGATAAGTTTCGGTTTCACGTACCAAATTCTCAATACTATTGACCAATTCATCCAAGGCTTGATAATAGTACCAAATCAAAGGCTTACGCGGGTCATCGGTCAAGCGCGCCGAGGCATTAAATAAATGCTGTAAATTAGTAAATTCTAACGTTTCGGGAATAGGCTCATGAATACCAATAAGCTGCTGGGGGACTTTGGCGTCAGGGGTGCTGGGCAAATCAGGCGAGCTAGTTAAATTAGCGCGACCCTCACAGTCAGATTGCGCCACCGGGGTTTGCTCTGATTCTATGCCCAACAGTTGATTAACCCGGTTTAGATAAGTATTCATGTTAAGCGTAATCAAACTATCATGACTGTGCAGGCGCGCAAAGGCATAAGAGATTTCTTTTCTTGCTTCATAGGCGTCCATCAGATTGCTCATGTTTTCTTCACGCTGATAGGTAATCGCATTTAAAAACAAACCTGCGGATACCACCCCAATGGTGGCTTCAATCATCACAAACGCCCGCGTAAAGGTGTTGGTTGGTGTGATATCGCCAAACCCGGTGGTGGTCACCGTGATGGTACTAAAATACATGGCTTCCAAAAAGCCCACGTTTTCATGGTTAAACTGCATATTTGGCAAGGTACTGTACAAAAAGCCAAATAGCGGAATCAGCGTCAAATAGATAGTGCCATACACAGCAGGCGGCAACGAAAAAATATCATCGCGCACGATAGGTTTGGCAAGCTTATTGAGGGTAAAGGTTTGCGGCGTGTTACGGGTTGATATGGTTGGTTTAGGGGACTTTTGCGCAAGTGGTTTCATAAGCTGCCTGATTTTTTTTGCTTTAGACTAGCATAGCCATCCAAAAAGAAACATAGTATTGTAGTAACCCCTGATGGACGATAGGGTAAAAGAATCAAAGCAAAAAAATTGCCGCTATTGGGATAAAAATGTAAAAAAACCAACTTGCTTGTTATCGAATCAAAGAAAACTAGGCAGATAAGGGATGAAAACCCAGTTATCCTAGTGGGTGACGCCAAACGTATCAATCATGCCATCGCTATTCATCGCTTGAGTAGTGTTGAATTAGGGTTGCAATAAACACAACCCTATTAAAGCCAGTAAAAAAGTTACGGCCACTATCAATTGGCTAGATTAACTTGTTATGCGTTATGAGAAGTCTAAAAATAAGCAGTGTAACATTAGTGCTGACCCAGCAAATCCTTTTTCATCTCAAGTGATATAGGATTATCGCCTAACCAAGCACGAAGAATAGCTTGGTCAAAGCCTTCTTCTTTGATATAAGGAAGATCGCCAACCTCATCATAATTTAAGCGGACGCCATGCTCTGGCGAAAACTCAATGGTAAACATTGCCCCTTCTTTGATGGTGTTGGTTTTGAACAACTCACCGAACACGTCATCAATCACTGAGGCGATTTTCTGATATTCTTTAGCGCTACTATTCGCTCTAATGCCGTCTTTGAAGGCGTTTTCCAGTAACGAGCCTTTGATATTGCGGCGAGACACCATGCGCAATTGCTTGGCATAGCGTGAAGTAATAGCTGTTTCGGCATCTTCAGTCATTTCACCCAAGTATAGGGCAATATCATAGATACCAATCATAAATTTACTGCGAATGCTCATACCGTTTCGCACGCAGATTTGACCATCTAGTTTTAGGGTAGGGGGAAATAGGGTTTCAAGATCGTTGGTTTTTCCTTTAAATAAAATCATCCTAGCATCCTTATCGTTCCTTGACGTTTTTTGTCCCTGGATAATGTCGCAATATCCTTATCTCGTTTCATTGTGTAAATATTAGGCCAACATGTAAAGTATTATCAATGAACATCAAGTCACAGAGTGATGAGCGGTTAAAAAAAGGGTTAGACGACAATGTACTAACCCTCACCGCTAACCTTATGCCTGTAACAGACTTATACTTGTAACAAACTTAGGCTTGCAACATCGGTTTTAAGAATCGCCCTGTGTGTGAGCGCGCGTTTTGCGCCACCTCCTCTGGCGTGCCCTCGGCAATAATCTCACCACCGCCCGAACCGCCCTCAGGACCCAAATCGACAATCCAGTCGGCTGTCTTAATCACATCGAGATTATGCTCAATCACCACCACGGTATTGCCTCGGTCACGTAGCGTATGCAAGATGTCTAAGAGCTTGGCGATATCATGGAAATGCAAACCTGTCGTCGGCTCATCGAGTACATACAAAGTCTGACCGGTATCACGTTTGGACAGCTCTTTGGCAAGTTTCACCCGTTGCGCCTCACCACCCGATAAGGTTGGTGCAGACTGACCCAAGCGAATATAACCCAAGCCGACTTCTTGTAAGGCTTGCAAACGGCGATAAATTGCCGGAATCGCCTCAAAAAATTCTGCCGCATCTTCCACCGTCATATCGAGCACGTCATTGATGTTTTTGCCCTTGTAGGTGATTTCAAGGGTTTCACGGTTGTAGCGTTTGCCTTGACAGGCATCGCAAGGCACATACATATCAGGCAAAAAGTGCATCTCAACCTTAATCAAGCCATCGCCTTGGCAGGTTTCACAGCGCCCGCCTTTCACGTTAAAGCTAAAGCGCCCTGCTTGATAGCCACGAGCTTTGGACTCGGGTACTTGGGCGAATAGGTCACGAATCGGACTAAATACCCCCGTGTAAGTCGCAGGATTGGAGCGAGGGGTACGCCCAATCGGGCTTTGGTCGATATCGACGACTTTATCTAAATGTTCTAGCCCAGTGATACTGTCAAACTCTTCGGCAACATGCGTGGTAGCGTTATTGAGCTGTGTGGTCGCTAGTGGCAATAAGGTGCGGTTGATTAAGGTCGATTTACCCGAACCCGACACGCCTGTGATGGCTGTAAATACACCAATCGGCAAGTTTAAGGTCACGTTTTTAAGGTTGTTACCTTTTGCCCCTGTCAAGGTCAGCATCAAGGGTTTGGCTTCGACTTTACCTTTTTTGGCTTTTTCTTTTTTCTCGCTTTCCGCTTTTTTCGCTTGGTTTTTGGTTAAGGGAATGGCGGAGTCTTGCATTTTTTCATATTTATCGTCATTGGCGATTTTGGCTCGGTGACGCACGGTTGGCACTGCGATTTTCTTTTTGCCCGATAAATATTGACCCGTTAATGATTCGGGATTTTTGGCAATGTCTTTTGCCGTCCCTTCTGCAATGATACTGCCACCATGCACACCAGCACCCACACCCACATCGATGATATGGTCGGCTAGGCGAATGGCATCCTCGTCATGCTCGACGACAATCACGGTATTGCCCAAATCTCTGAGCCGAGTCAACGTTTGCAGCAAGCGATCATTGTCACGTTGGTGCAAGCCGATTGATGGCTCGTCGAGTACATACATCACGCCCATCAAGCCTGCCCCGATTTGGCTAGCAAGGCGTATCCGCTGAGCTTCACCGCCCGATAGGGTTTCGGCAGAGCGGGCAAGGGTGAGATAATCCAAGCCCACACTCACCAAAAATTCCAAGCGCTCACGGATTTCTTTGATGATTTTGGCGGCGATTTCGCCCTTTGCACCTTCAAGTTTCAATTGCTCGTAATACGCCATCGCTTCGCCAATCGATAGCTTGACCATTTCGGCAACGGTACGGTCGCTGACTTCGACATGGCGAGCGATTTCGTTTAAGCGTGAGCCGTGACAGGCATCGCAGGTGGCATCGGCAAGGTATTTGGCAAGCTCGTCTCGCACGATGTTGCTTTGCGTGGTGCGGTAACGGCGTTCCATATACGGCAACACCCCTTCAAATGGCACGGTTTTGGTGGATTTGCGCCCGCGTTCATCGACAAAGTTAAAAGTCATTTTGTCTTTACCAGAGCCGTGTAAAATGACATCTTTATGCTTTTTATCCAGTTGTTGCCAAGGCGCTTCCATATCAATGCCATAATGCTCGGCAACGGTGGTCAGCAAGCCAAAATAATAGGCGTGGCGTTTATCCCAGCCTTGAATCGCCCCTTGGTTGAGCGATTTTTCAGGATGCCCGATGATTTTTTCGGCAGCAAAATATTGGCGTTTGCCCAAGCCATCACACACGGGACACGCGCCATAGGGGTTGTTAAAACTAAACAATTTTGGTTCAAGCTCAGCAACCGAGCGATCGCAGACAGGGCAGCTATGTTTGGCGGACAAAATTTTATCCTCAAACTCAGCATCCATGTCATGCAAGATGGCAATGTCGCTACCGAGTCGCAAGGCGGTCTCCAAGCTTTCGGCAACCCGATTTCCCAAGTCATCCCGCACTTTGAAGCGGTCAACCACCACATCAATGGTGTGTTTAAAGGTTTTGGCAAGCGGTGGCACATCGTCAATATCATAAATTTCGCCATCGACTCGCAGCCGTACAAAGCCTTGCCCTTTTAGCTGTTCCATCAACTGGATATGCTCGCCTTTGCGGTCATCGACGACGCGCGCGAGAATCATCAGCTTGGTGTCTTCAGGCAATGCCATGACGGTATCGACCATTTCGGTGACGGTTTGCGCGACCATCGGCAGGTGGTGTTCTGGGCACATGGGCGTACCGACACGGGCATACAGCAGACGCAAATAGTCATAAATCTCGGTAATGGTACCCACCGTGGAGCGGGGGTTATGGTTGGTGGATTTTTGCTCGATGGCGATGGCAGGTGATAGCCCTTCGATACTATCGACTTCGGGCTTTTCCATTTGTGATAAAAACTGGCGAGCGTACGCCGATAGGCTCTCGACGTAGCGGCGTTGTCCTTCGGCGTATAGGGTGTCAAAGGCTAGGCTAGACTTGCCCGAGCCTGATAAGCCTGTGATGACGACAAGTTTATCACGGGGAATGTCAATATCGATGTTTTTGAGATTGTGGGTACGAGCTCCACGGATTTTGATTGCTTCGTGCTGTGCCATGTTGTGCTTCTTATTGTGTGTTTTTGAGTGGGAAATTTGGGTAAAAAGATGGGGTTTTAATGGGGGTAAATATTTATGCGTTCAAGTTGTTAATAATAAAAACGATATTGAATAACGCATAATTATGATTCATACTAAAAAATCCCTGCTTTCTATTAAGAAATAAAAGGAATCCTTATAAATGGAAATTTTTCAAATAAATTCTAATCCATCTTTTGAATTTGGTTTTTTAGATAATCTTGATGATAGTTCAATTGTTTCGGATGTCAGGATGCTTTTATTGCAATTAGAAAATACTTTTATTGATGCTAATTTATCTTATGGTTTATTTAATGCTGAATATCATAAGCAAAGGATAAATGACAATGATTCAAGTATTCCAAGAAAATATTCACATAGACTAATTTTTATATACGCAAAAAATTTTGTGCAAGCTCTAGATAATTTTCAAAGAGCTCTAAAAACATTAACTACATATAAAACCTTGCCAAAAGAAATATCTAAACTTGAAAATAAACTTCTTGAATTTTTTCCAGATTTAAGAGGTGTAAGAAACTCTATGCAACATATGGAAGATAGAATAAGAGGTTTAGACAGTAAAAATAAACCATTAACATTACAACCAATAAATGATGGCATTATCGCTCCTAATGGGGCTTATGCTTTTGATAACTTACACGATACAAAATTTAAAACTACAATGTCCAATGGATATTACGGTGAAATAGATATTTCTAGACAATCAATGATAAACTTACAAGAAATAATAAATAGCGTATTTGATTTGTTTAAATAGTTTTTTAGAATTTATTAATTTAAAAAATCGCTTAACCGAGCGATTTTTTATTTTTTATAAAACCCTTAAACCTTGCTATACTTGATTGAATCAAGGAAAAAGAAAATTTGTGACTGCAAAATTTGAGACAATAACATGGCAACGTTAACCCAAGAACAAACCGACTTCTTAAAAAGCCACCATATCCCAATGGACAAAACCTTTGACGCCAGCGGACTATCGAGCAAAGAATACAAAGCCAAAATGAAAGAAAACGGCGCGCTCGTTGCTTATGGTGTACCGCCCTGTCCAAAAGGTCACACCCTCAAAAACAAACAAGCCAACTGCCTACAATGCAACCCCCAAGCCATCGCATCGCTCAAACGCCAAGCCACCCCAGGTGAGGTGTATATCGCCGTCTCACCCAGTCAGCTACTTGCCAAAATCAGCCTCGTTGAAGACGCGAGCGATATCATCCAGCAATTAAATAACGAAAATCATGCCGAAATCAACGATTGGGCATTAGCGATGACAGGTCGCACCGAATCCATCGGACAAATGGAAAACCATTTGCAGCAGCGCCTTGCCGATTACCAAGTACCTAGAAAACTCACTGCCGATGGCAAAACCACCAAAGCCTCTGGCGTGTACGACGTCGATGTACATGACGCGCTTGAAGTAATTAATGAAATGCATTTTACCCTAAGCGAAATTGATAACGCCGTGATGGATGATTTTCACGCGCGCTATAGCGATAAACAGCTTCGCGAGCAGCAGCAAACTGAGCAGTTAGCCATCGAAGAGGCAGCACGTAAACAGGCAGAACTTGCCGAACAAGCGCGACAAAAACAGGCTAAGCTTGAAGAACAGCGCCAACTACAACAACAAGCCAAACAGCAAAAATTGGCACAAAAACAACAACGCCAACAGCAACTTGAAGCCAAAAAAGCGCAAAAACAGCAAAAAATCGCCAACCAAGTGACGCATAGCCCGTTAGAGGGCGCGCTAGTAGCTACCCCAAAATCCTCATCTATCAGGCAATCACCGCAAGGATTTTTTGACAATCAAAAAAATGTGATGTGGCTGATAATTGCTATCGCAGTAATTTTAGCCATCATGGTAACCGCTTACGCAATGCTAAAATAATGGGGCCGAAACGATAAAGCCAAAATAATGGGGCTAAAATAATTTTTATTGCCAATAAATTCTCTGTGATAAAAATTAGGCATATAATAAGCCGTTTTTGGCAATATTTTGTGAGCCACCATGTCAGTAAAACCCACGTCAGTAAAACCAACGTCGAGAAATATAAGTCACAACTCCTCCATGAATACATCCGAAAAGAAAGCGATTGCCGGGTTGGGCGGTATCTTTGCCTTGCGCATGCTCGGACTATTCATGATTGTGCCTGTGTTTGCAGTGTATGGGACACAATATGCACACGCCACACCGTTTTTGATTGGATTGGCGATTGGTATCTATGGCTTAGGGCAGGCGATTTTTCAGATTCCCATGAGTTTTTTGGCGGACAAATATCCGCGTAAACCGATTATCATTGCAGGGTTATTGGTGTTTGCGCTCGGGGGAGCCATTTGTGCCTTATCAACAGACATCTATATGGTGATATTGGGGCGTTTGATTGCAGGCAGTGGGGCAGTTTCAGCGGTGGTGATGGCACTACTCGCGGATGTGACCCGTGAAGAGCATCGCACCAAAGCGATGGCAACCATGGGGCTGACCATTGCCATGTCGGTGATGGTCGCATTTGGGCTCGGTCCGATTTTGACGCATGTGCTCGATATCTCAGGCTTGTTTTGGGTGACAGTGGCGTCCGCTATTTTTGCCATTGGCTTACTGTGGATTGTGCCCACCCCAAATCGGGTACTAAAGCACAATCTCAATAATCACTCAGTTAAAGCACAGTTTGCTGAAGTATTAAAAATTGCCGATATTAACCGGTTGCATTTGGCGATTTTTGCGCTGCATCTGTCAATGACAGCGATGTTTACCTTATTGCCACACCAGTTTCATGATGTGCTGGGCTTGACGGTAGCACAGCAAGGTTTTGTGTATTTGCCGCTACTGTTATTGGGTTTTATCATTGCGGTTCCATTGATTATCATCGCAGAAAAGAAACGGCAAATGCGCGCTGTGTTTTTGGCGTCTTTAGCGACCTTGGTGGCGGGATTGGTATTTTTAGCGGTGGCTAGTCAAACCATTGTAGGTTTAATTATTGGGCTTGCGGTTTATTACATCGGTTTTAATAGCCTTGAGGCGACCATTCCGTCTTGGATTTCCAAACGCGCGCCCGTTGCCAACAAAGCGACGGCAATGGGTATTAACTCATCTGCACAGTTTTTGGGTGCTTTTGTGGGCGGTGCCATGGGCGGTATTTTGCTGACCAAACCGATGTGGTTGTCATGGACGGTTCTCGCCATCGTGACCGTCATTGCGTTATTGTTTATCTTGCCGATTGCATCCCCACCGTATTTGACCAGCCTAACGATTACCCTGCCAACAGGTATTGACACGACTGCGTGGTCACAGCAAATTTTGGCGATTGACGGCGTGGATGAGATAGTGATGATGCCAAAAGAAAACATTGCTTATCTCAAACTGGATAAAGAAAAATTGACCGATGACACGCGACAGCATTTGTCACATCTTACCGGTCAGACGCTAGCAATTTGATGCAAAGTTTAGTAAAGTAATGGCATTGTACTTGCGCTAAATCTGCAAAGATTTGGCTAAAAATACTATAGCGTTATTGAGAAATTCATTAAGAAAGTTATCAAAAAAATCATCAAGGAAATTCTATGCGCGGCGTAAACAAAGTAATTATTGTAGGCAACCTTGGTTCAGATCCTGAAGTCAAACAATTTGCCAATGGCGGTAGCGTGACGCGTATCGCCGTGGCAACAAGTGAGCAGTGGAACGACAAACAAACAGGTGAGCGCCGTGAGCAAACCGAATGGCACCGTATTTCATTGTTTAATAAACTCGGTGAAATTGCGGCGCAATACTTGCGTAAAGGTAGCCAAGTCTATATCGAAGGTAGCCTTCGCACCAGTAAATACACCGACCAAAATGGCGTAGAGCGTTATGCCACAGAGATTCGTGCCGACCAAATGCAAATGCTTGGCACAGCAGGCGGCGTTCAAGGCGGTATTCCTAATAACAACACTGCAAGCACAACCTACCAAAACCAGCAGCCCCAAGGTGGTTATAATCAAGTTGGCTATAACCAAGGTGGCAACCAAGTGCCCAATCATTTTGGCGGCTATCCAAACCAAAATAATGCCCAAACTAATAACCAAGCTGCGCCACAAGCGGCTCAAAATGCAGGATTTAGCAATAACCCATTTATGAATGGCAACCAAGCGCCACAAGGGGCAAATACAGCAAATAATCAGCCTGCCCAAAATCCCCAACAAAATCCAGCCATGGCAATGCCAAAACCAGGCGCAGTTGATGATGATATCCCGTTCTAGACTTTAATTTTTACTAGGTTTAAAAAAAATCCTTGCACAGTCATACTGTCGCAAGGATTTTTTATGCCGTTTTTTCTGATCCTAGCCTGCTAGTAAGGTGCAGGATTTAAGGTACGAGGTTTAAGGCGCAGGGTTAGGATATAAGGTCTGCACCGCTTCGATATCAGCCAATACTTCTTGGGACAATACCAAGTCTACGGACGCGATATTGCTGGCTAGCTGCTCAATGGTGGTTGCCCCAATGATGTTGGCTGTCACAAACGAGCGGCTATTGACAAACGCCAGTGCCATTTGTGCCATATCTAGATTATGTTTTTTGGCGACCTCGGCATAGGCTTGGGTGGCTTGTTGCGCTTGCTCATTCAAATAACGGGTAAAATGGCTATAAAGGCTCAAGCGACTGTTGGCAGGCTTGTTACCTCCCAAATATTTGCCTGATAACACCCCAAATGCTAGCGGTGAGTAGGCAAGTAGCCCAATTTGCTCGCGGTGACTGATTTCTGCCAGTCCCACTTCATACAAGCGATTAAGTAAACTATACGGATTTTGTATGGTGATAGGTCTAGCAAGCCCATGTTTATCGGCTTCTGCTAAGTAGCGCATGACGCCCCAAGGGGTATCATTAGATAACCCATAAGCGCGGATTCGACCTTTGCTGATTTCATCATTGAGTGCTTCGATGGTTTCCAAAAATGGCGTCAATTCTTTGGTGTCTTGCTGCGCCATACTTTCTGTATAGCCGCGTTGACCAAAAAAGTTGGTCTGACGCTCTGGCCAGTGTAGCTGATAAATATCGATATGGTCGGTTTGCAAGCGCTGTAAATTGCTATCTAATGCCGCACGAATGGTTTTTTTATCAAACTTGGTATTGCCATCACGCAAAAAGTCATTGCGAGAGATTTTACTCGCCAATATGACATCATTTCTTTTGCCTGTCTTGGCAAACCAGCTACCCATAAAGCGCTCGGTATCACCCTGTTTGTCTTTATCAGGGGGTGACGGATACATCTCTGCGGTATCCCAAAAGTTCACACCTTGGGCAAGGGCATAATCCATTTGTTCATGGGCATCCTGCTCGCTGTTTTGCTGTCCCCAGGTCATGGTGCCTAAGCAAATTTTGGAGACGCTATCGCCCAGTTGAGGCAATGTATCAAATTGCATGCTATTTTCCTTGTGTTTTGCATTATAGTTTTAACCAGCTTGGTGAGGTGATTGTAGCAAACTCATGGTGATAAAGTCGGTTGCAAATTGTAGTGAGTATGGCAGGTAGCCGCAATAAACAGTGCGCCCAAAATAAGCCTGACAAAATTTTGATTTTTTATGGATTGACATTACAACGCAATAAAAATCAGTTATGATAAAGCGTTTCATTTTAGTTAGAAAAATATTCGAGTGTTGGCGCAGAGTCGGTTCAAAATTTTGCGCTAATGGCAATTTTTATCCTGCATGAATTATTTGATCGTTGATTAATCTGCTTGTGGATTGCGTCACTTTATCTGTGTCAAAAATATTGGTGTCAAAAATCATTGTAAAAAGGTATTCAAGTTTGGCAAGTGTCAATTCATTACGTCCGACAAAACTATGGTGGCTGGTAGGTCTAGTTTTGCTTTGCTTAAGCTTGTTGATTCAGCTACCTGCAGCGTGGTTGCTGCAAAAATTTGCCCCAAACAACCCTTACTTGCAGCAAATATCGGGCAACCTTTGGCAAGGTCAAGCCAATTGGCAAATCAATGCGCGCCCCAATACGCCGCTAGCGGGTAGTGTCGATTGGCGCTGGCAGCCGTGGCATTTATTGATGGGAAAACTGGGTATGGCGGTCGATATCCGCTCTGGTAAAACCGACTTGCAAGGGGTGGTCAAATTCAATAAAACCAGCTGGCAAGCCAATGATTTCAACGGCAAAATCAGCCCTGACACATTGGCGCAGTTAGTCAGCTGGCAATTACCCGACACACCGATTACCATCAAAGAAGTGTCGATTGAAAAAAATAAGCAAGGCTATCAAACCGCCAAAGGCAGTATGAATTGGGCAGGCGGTGATTTGGGGTATCCCACAGGCGGCAAAACCTACCTCATCAAACTCCCGACCATGCAAGGCAACTTAAGCGCGGATAAAGCAAGTGTGCAGCCAGTAGCCAACGCTAATGGTATTAATAGCAACAAGGCAGCGCAAGGTAAAAGCTTGCATTTAGCCCTTACTACACCGCAAGCCGAGCGTCTAGGGGATTTTTATCTTGACCAAGATAATATGATAGATGTGTCATTGACCCAGCGGCTGCTCAAAAATATGCCAGCGTACCAAGGCAAAGGGGCTGATGACAGTGTGGTGGTGTCCATTCGCCAACCTTTGACCAGTATGGGTAATTAGAGACGTAGCGATGATAGCAGATATGATAAAAGCCAACCAGCGCACCTCGTTGAGCCGTAAAACAACGACTGGTAAATTTGTGCCGATGGCGGTGGTAGAAAAACTGTATCCTTGGTTGCTATTGGCAGCTATTTTTTGGTTGGTGTGGCAATTAAGCCAAGCGATTTGGCTGGTGGTTGCACCGCCCAAAGCCCCCGCACTCACCCCACTCCCCTTACAGCCGAACTTGGTCACGCAATCTGCCAATACTAATGCGTTAGATTTTTTTGCGCAGCCAACTGCCCCGCAAGCACCGGCAGCGACACCCCCAGATATTAAAGTGGTGGGCGTGACCATTGCCACCCCAGAGAGTCAATCGTATGCAATTTTGACCGCCAATGGTAAAACCTTAAGCTATCGTATCAACGACATGATTGATGGCAGTGGTTATAAATTGGTCAAAGTCGCAGCCGATTTTGTAATGGTGGCAGATGCCAGCGGCCAAACCAGTAAAGTGCCATTTGGGCAACCATTTTTTCTTGACCAAAGCGAGGCTATCAGAGCCAAAACGCAAGCCAACGGTGCGGCAGGCGTGGGTAACGGCTCAAATATGGGACACACCCCCACACCGAGCTTAGGCGGAGCTGCGCCACAAGCGATTGGCGGCGCGCCAGTGGCTACAGGCGATCCCCATGATCGAGAGGATTCTGCGCCCACTATGGCGACGTCAAATGGTGCCAATACCTCGCCAAGCGGTGCAACCTCAGCCATTGGCGGGGCGATTCAAGGACTTCAGCAAAATGCCTCGGGGTATCTAAGCCAAATGGGTGTGGCAGCGACAGGGCAAGGCTATTTGGTGACCGATGCGATGTCCGCAGGACTAAAAAATCGACTGGGGCTACAAACAGGGGATAAAGTCCTCTCCGTCAATGGACAAAACGTGGGTCAAAACCCAACGCAAGATGCCCAGCTACTACGTCAAGTGCAACAAGCAGGGCAAGCGCAAATTCAAGTTCAGCGCGGCGACCAAGTCGTGACAGTACGCCAGTCATTTTGATAAAAGATAGTAAAAAGTTACAGACGTCATGGCTACGTGAGACACAAGCCGGTGACATGTGTTAAAAATTGATAAGGTAAATTATGAAATACCCAACCATGCTAAAGCCACTATTTTTGAGCACGACACTGGCTATGAGTATCAGTTTGCTTAGCAGTGGTCTGTCAGCTGCCCATGCAGCCACTGGCTATAAAGTGCATTTGCAAGACGCTGATATCAAGGCGTTTATCGACCAAATTGCCACCATCACGCAAAAGAACTTTGTGCTAGACCCACGTATTAATGGCAATGTGACGGTAATTTCAAATAAACCCTTATCCCGTCAAGAAGTGTATGACTTGTTTTTAGCCGTGATGAAAGTCAATGGCATTGTAGCGATTGATCGCGGGCTGACCACAGAGCTGGTCCCTGATACCGTTGCCAAGCAAGCAGGGGTGGATGTGGACTTGCGGGGTAATACTGCAGGTAGCCAAATGGCGACCCGCATCTATTATCTCACCAACACTAATGCCAATGATATCTTAAACGTCATCCGTCCGATGATGCCGCCGTACGCCAATGCCGCTGTGGTGCCAAATGTCAATGCGATTATCCTCTCTGACCGCGCCGACAGCCTCAATCAATACGCAAAATTGATTAGCGATCTTGATAGCAATATGAATGACAAGCTGACCATTATTCCACTGCGTCATGTAGATGCCAAGCGCATGATGGATTTATTAAGCTCACTGACAGGTACGGGCGGTGGTACAGCGCCAGCTGCTGCGGGTCAATCAGGACAACCTGCTGTGGCATCAACCGGTGGCAGCCTGATCAATATCATTGCTGACCCGATTTCTGATAGGCTGCTCGTCAAAGGTAGTGCCGAGATGACAGCCAAAGTACAGCGAATGGTAGAGCAGTTAGACACCGTGCCGACGCAGCGCTTAAGTGGGCTTCGCGTGTTTCGTCTAAAATATGCCAGTGCCACCCATATTGCAGAAATGCTACGCGGACTGCTTGCCTATCAATCCATCAATAGCTCAGGTGACCAAACCACCTTGCAAGCAAGCTCAATGTTTCAATCTAGTAGCGATACCAGTAATAACAGCGCAGCGACCACCACCAATACTGCAGCGTCACCGACAGGCTCACCGCTTAATACCTCGTCCACTAGCAACACAACGACTGCACAAAACAGCGGCTATCAAGGTAGACCTTTTAGTATTATCGCTGACCAAACCCAGAACTCCGTCATCGTCAATGCCAACCCAGAGTTAATGGTAGAAATCGAAAACGCTATTAATGAGCTAGATACCCGCCGTGACCAAGTGTTGATTCAAGCAGCGATTATGGAAATCTCAGGCAATGATACCCAACAACTTGGCGTACAATGGGCAATGGGCAACGCCAATAGCGGCGTAGGGGTGATTAACTTTAATAACATCGGTGCCTCTGCAGTAGGTCTGGCATCTGAGATATTAAGCAAAACCCCAGGTACGGCGGCAGCCTCCGTGGCAGGCGCGCTGTTGGGGATTGGTACTAGTAAAACCGATAGCAACGGGAATCGTGAGTTTTATGGTGCGATTTTGCAAGCCATCAATAAAACCAACAATGCCAATCTGTTATCCATGCCCTCTATTTTGACGTTGGATAACGAAAAAGCCAATATTTTGGTAGGGCAGAACGTGCCATTTGTGACCGGCTCTTATACCACGGCAAGTAACTCATCAACCACGCCATTTCAGACCGTGAGCCGTCAAGATGTCGGTATCAATCTTAATGTCATTCCGCATATTGGTGATAATGGTTCAGTGCGACTTGAGATTTCGCAGGAAGTGTCCTCCATTGTCGACGGTACCCTCAATAACGTGAGCGGTGTCGTCACCAACAAGAATTTAATCAAAACCACCATTTTAGCGGATGACCAACAAACCGTGGCATTGGGTGGGTTGATGCGTGATAACAGCACCTATGGCCAGCAAAAAGTCCCAGGATTGGGTGATGCGCCGATTCTTGGTAATTTATTTCGCTCAAAAAGCAAAAACTCGGACAAAACCAATCTCATTGTATTTTTACAGCCGACCATTTTGCGTAATGGTAGCGCGGTGGCAAGTGTGACCGAAAAAAGCTTAGACGGTATTCGTACCATGCAACTGGTAATTGATAAAAACGGTACGCTAAAACAAATCCCACTTAATATCAGCGCCATGTTCCCCAATACTAGTACGGTGCAAAATGGCGTCAAATTGCCAACAGATGATTTGGTTACCCCAGCCGAGCAAAGCTTATCAAACACGCCAAGAGTGTATGCCAATGGTGTCGATATCGTCACGCCCGTGTCATCAAACGCGTCTCGCACAGGCAGTTCATCGACCACAACCGTGAGTCGGCCAGCGAGCAATACCGTTACCCAATCTACAGGGCAGGGCGCAAAAATGGCTCAAACGCCTGTGGTAATTGCGACGCCGCCTGCGGTGCAGACCATCACCGTGACAAATCCCTAAAAATGTCCCATAATGCCAAGCATAATGATACTATTAAATACCCCTTAGGAGTAGGAGACTTGCATGGATAATCATCAAACTAATGCAGTGAATACGATGAACCTCACCGACAACTCACAAGGCACTTCATGGCAACTCATTGGACTGTCACCAGCGTTGGCGGATTTAACCATTGATATTGATAAGAGTTTAAGCATCGGGCGTAGCGATAGCAATGATTTGGTATTAGCAACCTCACAAATCTCTCGCCAACACGCCAAAATTAACCGTATTGGTGAGCAGTTGTATGTGCAAGACCTAGGCTCAAGCAATGGTACCTTTGTCAATGGTGAGCGCATCAGTACAGACGCCCATGCTTTGCAAGCCACCGATGAACTTGCCTTTGCTGACTTGGTATTTTTGGTGGTAAATGCCCCAGTCGACGCACTGGATGGTGATAGTTTTCTCAATAGTTTACAAGATATTGAGAATTTCACACCCACCACTGACATTCATGCCCAAACTGAGTTGGCTAAATCGGTTGAGCCCATATCACCGAACGCTGCAGCCAACGCCGCGCCTGTGATAGATGTCGTTACCACGCAAGATTTTTTACCTAGCGAGCAGATGAGCAACACTCACGTCGAACAATCCGTACCCTCTACACCGACAACCACAGTCGATGTAGCAAGCGCTGGCAATCCACCATCGCCGATAGTTGATACACCGGATCAGCCGCCTGTTGTCACCGAGGCAGTAGCAGTATCATCACAGCCCGTTGTGTCACCCACTCAGCCAGCGCAACCATTGCCAGTTAGCACAGTAGAAGCTGATGCAATCAAACCTGCGGCAAAGAAAAACGCCACAGTCGCGATAATAATCGTGGTAATTATTGCGCTGATTATTGCATCCGTGTTGTTGATGTATTAGGGTTTAGGTAGCAAATAAGCGGTGCAAAGCGCCTAAAATGCGGATTTGAATCAGTAAATTTACGTTTTAGCAAAAAAAATGAAAAAAAACTAAAAAAACGCTTGCAAGATTAAAAATATTTGCTAAAATGCTCACCACTTTCAAGCGATACGCCGGCTTAGCTCAGTTGGTAGAGCAACTGACTTGTAATCAGTAGGTCGCCAGTTCGACTCCGGCAGCCGGCACCATCCTTTAACACATCGTGTTAAGCGTACCTTGAAAGACAACTATGGTGGGGTTCCCGAGCGGTCAAAGGGGACGGACTGTAAATCCGTTGCGAGAGCTTCGAAGGTTCGAATCCTTCCCCCACCACCATTTGCCTGCTATTGTTATCTGAATATTCCCTAATCACGTTAACAGTAAGTCCAGTATGCTTGGGCGGGTCGCATTGCGGGTGTAGTTTAGTGGTAGAACCTCAGCCTTCCAAGCTGATGGTGCGGGTTCGATTCCCGCCACCCGCTCCATTATTCTAAACCAAAGTTTTGCTCATATAGCTCAGAGGTAGAGCACTCCCTTGGTAAGGGAGAGGTCCCGAGTTCAACTCTCGGTATGAGCTCCAGTTTTATAGAAAATACATTGATAGAAACCAAAAAAATAGTTGAGGCAGCACAGAGGTGTTGCCTTTTGTTTTAGCAATAACAAAAAAGTTTGACCATAAAGATGAAGGCTATGGAAAAAACTTGAAATTTATGTTAAATTTGCTATTTTAGTGACCTAGCAACACTCAAATTGGCAACACCAGTACTGGCAATACAGATACACCAGTTGGTTTATAGCTTTGAGCTAGGGTATTGCTAACAGTTTAACAATGATCAGAGGATTAAATTATGGCAAAGGCCAAGTTTGAACGTACTAAACCACACGTTAAC